>CALEJX010000117.1 GCA_937898375.1 uncultured Ruminococcus sp. | reverse complement strand
GTTATAATTGTGTCCTTTACCTCAGGATTGCATATAAGGTCTGTGTATCTCTGTCTGTATCTTGTGTCCTGATCCTTAAGACCATGCCACTTCTCAGGCAACGGCAGAAGTGACTTTGAAAGCAGTACGAACTTCTGTGCGTGAATTGATATCTCGCCCATTTTTGTTCTGAATACAAAGCCCTCAACGCCAACGATATCGCCGATATCGCCCTTCTTGTAATCGTCAAATTCTTCCTTGCCTATCTCGTTCATTCTCAGATAGACCTGAACCTTGTCGCTCTTGTCTCTCAGATCGAAAAAGCTTGCCTTGCCCATAAGACGTCTTGACATTACTCTGCCTGCAACGCTTACTGTTATGCGGTTTGCTTCAAGAAGCTCCTTGAGCTTTTCCTCGTCCTCGCCAGCCTGTGCCTTTAGCTCAGCTTCAAGCTTTTCATACTGCGCCTTAGCGTCAGCACAGCTTGCCGTAACGTCATACTTTGTTATCTCAAATGGATTTTTGCCCTTGGCTTTCAGTTCCTCCAGCTTGTCCATTCTTATCTTCTTTAAGCTGTTTATGTCCTCCTGAGTAAGCTCTTCCTCAGGAGCGTTTGTGTGGTTTTCCTCGCTCATTTATATTTTCCTTTCCGTGTGTTTTGTAAGTGGTCTGTTACTTTGAAATGTCGATTACCTCGAATTTCAGCAGACCTGCCGGTGTTTCAGCCTCGAAAATGTCGCCTACCTTGTGCTTGAGAGCAGCCTTGCCTATAGGTGACTCGTCAGAGATCTTGCCGTTGTCAGGGTCAGACTCAGTTGAACCTACTATCTGAAGATCTTCTATTTCATCAAGCTCAATATCCTTTATCTTGATGATAGAGCCTACGCCTATCTCGTTTACAGAGATATCATCGTCCTCAACGACAGTAGCGTTAGAAATGAGAAGCTCCAGTTCGTTGATCCTTGACTCAAGGATAGCCTGCTCGTTCTTAGCTTCATCGTACTCGGCGTTCTCGGAAAGGTCTCCGAAAGAACGTGCTTCTTTAAGCTTCTGAGCGACTTCACGTCTTTTTACTGTAATGAGGTATTCAAGTTCCTCCTGCAATTTAGCATAACCTGCTTTTGAAACAGTCTTAGAAATAGCTGCCATAATTAAACACTCCTATATCAATATATTTTATACGGGTACTATCAACTTAATATTATACACGATTTGCCCTCTTTTGTCAAGGTCGGAAATTGCCGCAAAAGGGCTTTTTTGCACATTCGGACAGCCTGTACTATCCTGCATTTTGCACAAAATTTCACCTCTAACAGCGTGTTAGGATATTGAAAATAATGATAATATGCTTTATAATAATCTCAGGATAAAACGAAATACAAAAAACATAGGAGGAAAAACAATGCCAAACCCCATTTTGCCTGCATGGGAGTATATCCCTGACGGCGAGCCAAGAGTTTTCGGCGACAGAGTTTATCTCTACGGCTCACATGACAGAGCAGCCCAAAGCGACTTTTGCGACTATAAGCTGAAAGTCTGGTCTGCGCCCATTGACGATCTTAACAACTGGGTCTGCCACGGACACAGCTTCCATACCCGTGACGACCGTGACCATAAGTCCGATACCGAGGGAATGACCGACCACAGGCTGTTCGCTCCAGACGTTATAGAAAAAGACGGCAAGTATTATCTTTACGCCTATATAGTCGGCTCAAAGGGCGTTGTTGGCGTGTCAGATAAGCCCGAAGGACCTTTCAAACTTCTCTCTCAGTATAAATATGACCCTGCAGACGCAGGCGATGACGGCATTTATAATGACGCAGGCGTGCTTGTTGATGATGACGGCAGCGTTTATATTTATTACGGCTTCACAGAATCGAATTTCAACGAGATAGACCCTGCGGATATGTATACTATTAAAAAAGGAAGCTACAAAAGGGCGGTCATTGACGACAGCGACAACGCTCCGCAGGAACAGCGCTTCTTTGAAGCAAGCTCCCCAAGAAAAATAGGGGATACATACTACCTTATATATTCCCCGTGCGTGGGAAGCAGGCTTGCCTATGCTACATCAGATAAGCCCCAAGGTCCATTCAAATATCGTGGATATATAATCGACAATGGCGTGGATTACCCAGGTGGAAATGACCATGGCTCGGTGTGCAATATAAACGGTCAGTGGTATATCTTCTATCACAGAATGACAAACAATACCATAATGTCAAGGCGTGCCTGCGTTGAGAAAATAGAGATACTCCCTGACGGCACTATCCCACCAGTGGAAATGACCTCTCTCGGTTTTGAAGAAAGCTTTGCCCCCTTCAAGCCTTATCCTGCGGATATAGCCTGTGTGCTGAAAGGCGGCTGTTTTATCACTGAAAAGGATATCTTCACAAGAAGTATCGTGAACATCACCGAGGGCAACGTTATAGGCTATAAGTATTTTGATTTCGGTGAGGATTTTTCCTCAAAGACCATGAAGATAGCCCTGAAAGTCAGGGGCATGGGAACTGTCACAAAGGTGGCGGTCTATGCTGATGATTACGAAAACAGCGAGCCTATAGGCTATGTTGATATTGGCACAGGGGACGGAGTTTACACAGGAGTAGTCAAGTCACTTACGGGCAGACATTCTATCTTTTTTGTACCTACAGCGTTTTCAGATGAACTTGCCGATTGGATAGCGGATTATTTCAAAACCAAACCGCTTTTTGAACTTGAAGAATTTGTATTTATGAAATAGGAGGAAATCGTATGAGAACTATCAAAGCTATCTCGCTTCTTACTGCGGCGGTAATGGGCTGTACTGCACTGCTTGCAGGCTGCGGAAAGGGAAGCGACAGCTCATCACAGGCAGAGGAGGGCGAAAAGACCTCTGATGACGGAAGCATAAACAAAGATCTCACCGCAACAGAGCTTGCAAGGCTTCTTGGCAATGGCACGAACCTTGGCAACACCATGGAAGCCTATGGTCACAAAAACTATTCTGCCGACGCCGACCCTGAAAGCTTTGAAACTCTATGGGGTCAGCCTGTCACAACGGAAGAAATGATAAAGGGCATGAAAGCAAGCGGCTTTGATTCTCTCCGTGTGCCGGTGGCGTGGACAAATGCAATGGAGTATGAAAAAGGCGATTACACTATAAATGAAGCTTATCTTGACAGGGTGGAGGAGATAATAAACTACGCTTTGGACAATGATATGTATGTTATCATCAACGACCATTGGGACGGAAGTTGGTGGGGAATGTTCGGCTCTTCCGAGCAAAGCGACGTTGACAAGGCGTTTGAAATGTACAAGTCCATGTGGACGCAGATAGCGAACAGATATAAAAAATACTCTGACAGGCTTATCTTTGAGGGCGCAAACGAAGAGCTTGGCGATAGGCTCAATGACACAGACGTCTGCAAAAACTCAGGCTCACTTTCAAAGGCTGAGTGCTATGAAATGACAAACAAGATAAATCAGACCTTTGTTGACACTGTCCGTGCAACAGGCGGCAATAATGAACAGCGTTTTCTTCTTATTGCAGGCTACAATACCGATATCACAATGACTTGTTCAGACAAGTTTCAAATGCCAACTGATACCGCAAAGGATAAGCTCCTGCTTTCTGTTCACTACTATACCCCTTGGGATTACTGCGGCACAAAGGGTCGCTCTGATTGGGGTACAAAGGCAGACTATGAGGAGCAGAACAGACTTTTCAAAAATATGACAAAGTATTCCGAGCAGGGCTACGGCATTATAATCGGCGAGTACGCAGTGCTTACAAACGGCGGTGACGTAAAGAAAGGCACTGATAAATTTTTTAATAATCTCCTCGACAACTGCGACGCCTACGGCTTTGCGCCTTTCCTTTGGGATTGCAGTGACTTCTTCTCACGTTCAGACCTGAAAATGCGTGATGAAACTATAGCAAAGATATTTGACGAGCGCCGCCGTGACAACCAGTCCTCAATGACAATGGAGGAGGAAAGAGCCG
Organism: uncultured Ruminococcus sp.; assembly: GCA_937898375.1. Classification (GTDB taxonomy): domain Bacteria; phylum Bacillota; class Clostridia; order Oscillospirales; family Ruminococcaceae; genus Hominimerdicola. The sequence continues at coordinate 4,741 of CALEJX010000117.1, read as the reverse complement.
CAGCCGCAAAGAAGCTTGATGAAACTTTTGCAGCCGCACCTGAGAAGCTCACAGACGACACTGCACCGCAGGCTGACGAGAACACAGCGGTGGCATGGATAATGTATCAGAGCGCAGATTATTCCGTATGCTACAGCGTAGGCGATGAGTATGACCCAGCCTCAAAAAGTGACGGAGTTATCGCAGAAAACGCAGTTATAGACGGCGAGGGAACATACACAGTAAGCCTTGATATGTCATCAAACAACGCCAACGGCTTTGCGTTCTCGGCTCTCGGTATCGCCAACGGCGAAAAGCTTTATCCAAACTATATTGCAACTATCGACGAGATAAAGATAAACGGCGAAGCTGTTGACACCACAGCAGAGGGCTACACCACATCTGACGATGAGCTTTGCACAAGAGTGAACCTTGTAAATCAATGGGTATCAGCACCACCTGAGGGCGCAAGGATAGCAGGCGGCGACCTTTCAAAGGCTTCACCAACTATTCTCGATTACGCAGGAAAAATAAACACCCTCGAGATAACATTCACATACGCTCCTGCGGCATAAATCAAAGCATATAAAAACGGCAGTTCAGCATAAGCTGTTCTGCCGTTTTGGTTTGTGTAAATACATTATTAGTATGTAAGGGCGACCTGAGGTCGCCCGTTGATCTTATGCTTTTGTGACAGGTTGCAGGCGAACACTGTTCGCCCCTACAAATAATTGCTATGCTTTGTGAAATATCAGAACTGCGAATTTGTCCAATCCACAATACTTTGGATAGCCTTATCACGCTTGTTCAGAAACGCCCTTATGCAGTCTGATGAAGCATATCCCCCGTGAAGCGCTTCGTCCGCCGAACCTGTTTCGGGATATCTTGCAAAGAACTGCTCATAAAGAGGGGAGTATATGCTCTCAAATTCAGATAGCCTATCAAGCGCCTTTTCTTTTTCAAACGTACCCTCAGACATTTTCAAAAGCCTGTCGTTGAAATCGTTCCTAAAATCTTCATTTGACATAAGATAAGCAAAACTTAGCACCGCAGGATTTTTCGTGTCCGTGTCAAGCAGACCCTTTGGCTTGTAGTTGTCCTCTTTCATTGTGTTCGTCCAAGCGTCGCCCTCTCCGCTCACTCCGCCGAACTCAACGTCATAGAACATGAAACGCCATTTGCCGTCTGCATATTCGTTTGAGCTGTCTGTATTCTGTACTTTCCACATTGACCAGTTCTTGCCCGGCCAATCCCATTTGTTGTTTATCCACACCTCCGCAAGAAAATAATCTCTCACGCTGTCAGTGTCAACAAGCTTTGAGAACTCCTCATAATCTGCCTGTGCGGATAAGTCTTTGTGAGAAGCGAAGAAATCCGTAAGCTCTTTAAAGAAATATCCCTCGTCAGTTTCTCCCTCGGGAAGCTTACCCTCGTCAAGCTTGTAGCCACTCTGATATGTTTCTGCGTCACCCTTGTAGACCACCACATCGTCTTTGTTCACGCCGTAGTGGCTTTCAAAATATTTGTCGGAATAGTCCTCCTCCAGCACATAAAGTCCCCAGTATTCGCCGTTTAGATAAACAACGCATGGGCGTGAAGCCTTTGTTGAGCAATCAAGCTTCGTCATAAGGCTCAGCCAGTAAGCGTCATTGAATTTCGCTGTAAAAGCACAATTTCCACCTGCACGAAGCACAAGTGTCTTGTAGCTGTCGATAGTTTCCCCTGCCGTGTTTTTCAGCCCCTCGAATACCTCATAGCCAAACTTTTTCTCGCCGTATTTCTTTCTAGCATAAAGCCTGAAGCCCTTTTGCAGGTCGGAACGAGAATAGTTTCCCTGTATCCTTATGCCGCAGTCCTGTGACAAAGCGTTCGTCACATCTCCCTCAGCGGATATCTCGTCAAGCTCGATATGGCAGTTACGCTCCCACTCCTTGCCACGCTGTTTGTAGTTTGCGTCAAGCTGTCTTGCGGTTTCGCTTTCTATGCGCTCACCGCTGTTTTTGTAGTCCTCAAGCGCCTTGTCGAAAATATCCCCCTTGACGTAAATGCCTTTTTGGCTGTCGAAAAGGTCATCATAATCCATTGTGATGTTTATTACCGCAAGGTCATGCCCAGCCGCTTCACAGCTTTCTTTAAGCCCCTTTATATGCTCCTCTGCACTGCCTATGTAAAAGCTGTTTGTGAAGCTCTGTGAAACGCTTCCGTCGCTTTTTTCGCTTGCCGCTCTTATGACAGTGCATTTGTCCACCGCATTGTCAGCAGGTGCTTTTTTGTTGCACGAGAAGCTGCCCTCACCAAAGCTGAACTCATTAAAGTTTCCTGATATCTCCTCTGTCGGCACGGCTGAAACTACATTAGGGTCATTGCTCCTGTCTTTTATCTCGATAGGGGCGGTGTATTCTATCCTTGTGTCGGAAGTTCTTGGGTCGCTTCCGTCGGTGGTGTAGTATATTTTTTCACCCTCGTTTGCAGTAAGCTCAAGGCTGAAACCGCTGTCATAAAAACCGCTTTCCTGTGAGAAGCCTACCACGCTGTCATTGAGGTCAAACTCAGGCTTGTCAGTTTCAGGCTCGGTAGTGGTAATATCGTAGTCTGAAACACTGCTGTCCGCTTTGCCAGAGTTTTCAGCCGCCTTTGCTTTTGATGAAGCCTGAGAGCTGTCCCCGCCCTTTGAACAGCCCGACAGCATAAGCACTGCCAACATAAGGCATAATATCTTTTTTGCGTTCATATATTTCCTGCTTTCTGTTTTGTGTAAACGTTTTACTTTGCTCGTATGATTGTACCATAACAAAGCTGTGAAAGCAATAGAAACGCCAAATTTTCGGCATTTGCAACTGTTTGAAACCTGTCTGTTTGTCTATTATTGATATAAAAAAGCGTCGGATAAAATTACCCGACGCTGTGTGTATTGTATTTAGTTGTTATTTATTCTTGTTGTAAATTATCATAAGCCCTTTGAGCAGAAGCTCATCGTCAATGACGATATCACGCTTGCAGTAAGGCACTATTATCTTTGCCACACCGCCTGTGGAAACTACAGTGCATTTCTCACCAAGCTCGTCCTCTATCCTTTCGATAACGCCGTCAATGCTTGCGGCGTTGCTGTGGATAATACCGCTCTTCATACAATCGATAGTGTTAGTGCCTATGACCTTTTTCGGCGGCACAAGGCTGATGAAAGGAAGCTGTGAAGCCTTGCCCGACAGCGAGTCGAGGGAAGTCCTAAGACCTGGGATTATCATTCCGCCTATGAAATTCTTTTCCTTGTCTATTACTGATATGGTAGTAGCAGTGCCCATGTCTATCATTATAATAGGCACAGGGTAGAGATTTATCGCCGCAACTGCGTCAGCAACTCTGTCGCTTCCAAGTTGAGCAGGATTGTCAAGATTTATCTTTAACCCCGTCTTTATTCCAGGCCCTACCACCATGATACGCTTTTTGATAAGCCGCTCCATTGCCTCTTTCATTGTGAGGGTAACAGACGGCACAACTGATGAGATTATACCGCCCTTGAAGTCGTTCATATCTATAGAATGTATCTCAAGGATATTCTTGAGCATTATCGCATATTCAAGTGCTGTGGACTGCTGATTTGTAGAAAGTCTTTCAACAAAAAGTATCCTGTCGCTCTCAAAACAGCCCATTACTATGTTAGTGTTTCCTATATCGACCGCTAAAACCATTTGTGTGTTGTCCTTTCGGTGAATTTATGCCTGAGCCTTGCTTTTGCCTGGTATGAACTTTGCTTTGTAAAGTGCAGCGCCTACTGCGCCTGTAACAAATGTGCATACAGCCATTTCGACCAAAGCGTTTATGCCTACAAAGGTGCAGATAAATACTATTATATTCTTTCCGCCCATAAGCTCTTTTACATAATCAGTGTTGCCGAACAGCATAACGAGTGCACTCATAAAGAACGCTGTGTTCAAAAATGCAGTAAAAAAGCCTGTAACAGCATACGAAACATAGTTGTTTGTGACCTTGCTCATGCCTTTAGCAATAAATCCAACGATAATTCCGTCAAGAAGTCTTGGCACAAATCGCTGAACGAAAGCTAAAATTGGATTTATTGATACAAGAACTGCACCCATTCCGCTTGGCACTCCTATTCCGAAGCACTGCAAAAAGCTGAGCAGTCCGAATATTCCGCCAATGACCGCACTTCCCACAGGACCCACCGTTACAGCCGCAATAGCAATAGGAATTACATTAAGAGTAATTACCAGCGGTCCGATCGGTATAGAACCAATAGGGGTAAATGAGAAGATCATTGTAAGAGCTGTCATCAATCCCAGTATCACCAATGATTTAGTGTTGACCTTTGTTTTCATATTAAATTTCCTCCTTGTTATTATTCCTCCGCCACGGGAGGATACAATACAATACCAATATATTATAGCATATTTTTTCGTGTATTTCCATAGCTTACGCAAATTTTTTATGAATTTTTTTATCTCTGAAAAGCAGGCATAAATGCGTTTCCATAAATGTATAATTTATTAACGAAAGAATACAAAACGAATACTGCGAAATGTCATATAATTCAAGCAAAGTCGTGATCTTTCATACAATTATGATACTTTTTACACCTGTTTTACACATTCATATGTACATTTAGCTATATGCACATACTGATATACGCTATGTAAAAGTTAATAATTAATAGTATATTCATAGATTATGTTAGAATAATTCATTGACATTTTGTATAATTAAAATCAAGCAAAGAGAGAATTTGTGTGAGATTTACACAAAC
>CALEJX010000116.1 GCA_937898375.1 uncultured Ruminococcus sp. | reverse complement strand
CGCAGTTGACCAGTACGATACATTTTTGAAACAGAAATGGTTCGAGGAGAATTATTATGACGGTGGTGGAAACACTTTGCCCATTGATTACTCTTTTGATGAATGGGAGCTTATGACCCTGCCTTGCTGTTGGAATACTGTAGACAGAATGTACAAGCTTTATGAGGGCAGTATGGTCTATACACGCAAATTCATCTATGCAAAGCAGAACGATAATGAACGAATGATACTAAAAATAGGTGCAGCGAATTATCTTTGCCGTGTGTTTATAAACAAGAAATATGTTGGTATGCACCGTGGCGGTTCAACTCCCTGCTATTTTGATATCACAGATTTTCTGGAGTACAATAACAGGATAATTCTCCAAGTCGATAACACAAGGCGAGGAAATCAAGTGCCGACTTTAGACACCGACTGGTTCAATTATGGCGGAATTTATCGTGATATCGACCTTATCCGTGTGCCGAAAGTCCATATTAAGGACTTTAAGATAGCCATCGTGCCCTACAGCGGTTTTGCAAAGATAAAAGTCAGCGTTAAGATGTCCGAAAATTACTGCGGCATTGCAAAGCTTGAAATAAATGAGCTTGGCATTTCGCAGGATATCACTGTTGAAAATGGCGTCGGTGAGTTCATTATTAATGCAACGCCCGAGCTTTGGTCGCCTGAAAACCCTAAGCTTTATGACGTTATCCTTGAATGTGCAAGAGACAAAGTCAGCGACAGGGTCGGTTTCCGTGAGATAAAAGTCGAAGGTATGGATATCCTGCTCAACGGCAAGTCGCTGTTTCTTCGTGGAATAAGCTGTCACGAGGAGAGCGTTGAGAACGGCAAGGCTCTGACTGATGATGAGCGGTTGGAAAACATAAAGCTTGCGAAAGAACTTGGCTGCAATTTTATGCGTGTTGCCCACTATCCACATAGCGAGAGAATGGCTCAACTTGCCGATGAGATCGGCTTGCTTTTGTGGGAGGAAGTGCCTGTTTACTGGGGAATACATTTCGGTGATGAGGATACTTACAGTGATGCTGAAAATCAGCTTTGCGAGCTTATCACCCGTGACTACAATCGTGCAAGCGTGATAATTTGGTCTGTGGGAAATGAAAATGATGATACTGACGACAGGCTCAGTTTTATGAGCCGCCTTGCAAAGTTTGCGAAAACGCTAGACAGCACAAGGCTTGTTTCCGCCGCCTGCTTGGTAAATTATCAGAAAAACGCCATTGAAGATAGGCTGGAACAATATATTGATGTGATAGGGTTGAACGAATACTGTGGGTGGTATACCGCAGAATGGCGTATGCTGCCGGAACTGTTTGAAAACAGCGATCCGAAAAAGCCTGTTATCGTCACAGAATTTGGTGCGGACGCATATCCAAAGCTGCGTGGCACAATAACAGACAAGGGCACAGAGGACTATCAGGCATATGTTTACGAAAGGCAGATCGAAAATATCCGCAAGATATCATACATAAAAGGTATGACCCCGTGGATACTTTATGATTTTCGCTGCCCGAGAAGGACATCAGTAAATCAGAGATACTACAACACAAAGGGGCTTCTTTCAGCTGACAAAAAGCTGGCATTTTATGTGCTTCAGAAATATTATAAGGAGATGTGTGATAAGTAACACATCATTTTAATTGTTAATATTAAATATTACATGATACAAGAAATCGCACCAAGGCTTCAAGCTTTAGTGCGATTTTTTTGATATTTGGACGCTTTTTGAGAAAATAACTTAAAATCAGTTGAAATAACACAAACTATGTTGTATAATTAAATATATATATTTGTATAAAAAACATCTCACATTTTACATGATAGGAAACTCAAAATGAA
>CALEJX010000115.1 GCA_937898375.1 uncultured Ruminococcus sp. | reverse complement strand
TCATTAACAGGCATTATCTCGCTTCTGCTCTTATTATTGGAAGCGTGCAAAGAGATAGACAATGTTATACCCAGCTTTTTCTCTGCAAGCTCATATATCCTCGGCACAATGCCGCAGGTAGACACTGAAACGTGTCTTAGTGACATATTAAAGCCCTTTGGACATGACAGCACTTCAAGGAAATTCACCACATTGTCAAAGTTATCCATAGGCTCGCCTATTCCCATAAGCACCACGCCTGATATCTTTCTTCCGCTGTCACGCTCTGAAGCATATATCTGCCCCAAAATCTCCGATGAAGTCAGATCACGCTTGAAGCCTGCAATAGTTGACGCACAAAAGCGGCAGCCCATTTTGCAGCCAACCTGAGTTGACACGCAGATGGTGTTTCCGTAACTGTATTCCATTATTACGGATTCCACATGATTTCCGTCCTCAAGCTCATATAGATATTTTACAGTATTATCGGTATGAGATTCAAGCTTTTTTGACACAAATAGTGATTTTAAACAAAATTTTTCATTAAGCAGATTCCGTAATTGTACAGATAGATTAGTCATTTCATCAAAACTTGACACTCGCTTTACATGAAGCCAATCAAATATCTGCCCTGCACGGAACTTCTTTTCTCCAAGCTTTAGTATCTCAGCTTCAAGCTCGTCAGGCAGAAGCCCCAATATATCTATTTTCCCATTATCATCAAATGCTACCAAAAGATCACCTCAGCCTGATAAACTTAGCAATAAAAAATCCGTCTGAATTATATTTTGCAGGTGTGATAGACATTCTGCAAAGACCGCTGTCGCTGCCGAAAACCTCGCCAAGCGGTGCAGGCTCAAAATCAGAGTGTTCAGCCAAAAATCTGTCTGCCACTTCGTCATTTTCCGCCCTTGACAGCGTACAGGTGGAATACACCAGCGTTCCGCCGACTTTTACATACTCCGCCGATGTTTTCAGTATATCATACTGTATTTCGGGAAGCCTGTCGAAATCTGAGGGTTCTTTATACTTTATCTCAGGTTTTCTTCTTATTACGCCAAGTCCCGAACAAGGTGCGTCGCAAAGCACTTTGTCAGCCTTTGGCATTTTCTCGTCATAGACCTTTGCATTGTTGACCCCTGCCCTTATGCAGTCAAGCCCAAGCCTTTTCGCACCGCTTTCAATAAGCCCTGCACGGTTTTTGTGCAGATCAAAGGCAAGCACTCTACCTTTGTTGTTCATGCGCTCGGCAATGGTAAAAGTCTTTCCGCCCGGTGCGGCACAAAGGTCAAGAACTGTATCGTTCTCCATTGGATCAAGCGCCGCACAGCAAAGCTGGCTCGAAAGATCCTGAATGTGTATCCTGCCCTCTTTATATGCCTTAGTATGCTCCACCGCTCCTGCACCGCATATCCTTATGCAATCAGGCAGGACGGACAGCCTTTCAAATGTAATGCCCTCCTCGGCAAGCATATCCAGCGTGCTTTCAAGAGAATGAAACACAGTATTCACTCTTGCGGTGACAGGTGCCTGTCCCACAGAGGTTTTCAGCATTTCAAGGCAGATATCCTTGCCGTATTCACTTGTCCACTTCTCCGTCAGCC
>CALEJX010000114.1 GCA_937898375.1 uncultured Ruminococcus sp. | reverse complement strand
CAGTACCGAGATACTTATCATTTTCGATTATCCGCTTGACCATGTTCTTGTTCCAAGATGAATTTTCGCTGTATGGCACTTCCATCAAAGCCGCTATTTCTGACAAGCTTTTGCCTTTTAAATACTCATTAAATATTGTAACAACGGCATAGAGCTCTTTGGGCTCGGTTATTATCTCACCGTTTTTCATACAGTAACCGAATGGGATAATTCTGTTTTTAGGCATAAACTCACTCCTTTCAATCGACAATGATACCACAAAGCTTAGTAGAAATCCAGTATCATAACTAACAAAGATATGCCCTGCAATTTGATATACAAGACATCAAGAGCATATTTTTTCCGTAAGTTCTAATCCACCAATCAAGTGAAACTCCAGCTCATTCTGATTTTTTACTACTATCTTATCGACAATACTCTCAAACGCTGATTCTTCAAATTCTACCATAAGTTTCTGCCTCTTTTCAAAATATCCTATGAGCATATCAAGCTGTTCAAGAGTCTCATCTTCTTCATCGCTGACGTTCAGTTTCTTTATTTTGGTCTGTAACTTTGCTATTTTTGAGTTAAGCTCTGTGGTTTGTTCAAGATACTTTGCCTCATCAAGAAAGCCTTTTGTTTTCAACCTTGCGAGAACGTGAGTTTGTTCTTTCAGTTTAGCGATTTCCTTGTACTTTTCAATTATAGTCGTACCGCTTTTAGTATTTTTGTATTTTAGATCCTGCAAGGCTTGCTGTAGTGGTGTAAGTACAGGCTTAAAATTATACACGAGCTTGTTGTACAGACGTATAAAAGCGGAGTGGATTTTATCTTCGGAAATTTGTTTGGTAGGGCAGTCCACCGCTGCAAGATCGTGTTTTCTGCACGACCAATAATATTTTTTTCTGCAGGATTTTCTTATAAGTATTGAGCCGCAACTTCCGCAGAAGATATGTTTGTGTAAGACTGAATTGTGTGGTGTACCTCTAGGCTGCTTTTGATTTTTCTCTGATATAAGTCTTTGTACTTTATCAAAAGTCTCCTGTTGTATTATTGCAGGATGAGTGTTACGAACGTAGTATTGATCAGCATTTCCGTTATTCTTAAAACGCCTAACGGGAAGTGTGTTTGTCGAATATGTTTTCTGAAGAAGTGTGTTTCCTGTATATTTTTCATTTGTTAGAATATATGAAACGCCTATCATATGCCACCGTTCACTATTTTTACAGCAGGGGATATTACGTTCATTAAGATTTTTCATTATTGATATCATTCCAATGCCGCTTAGATAACTATCGTATATCTCTTTCACTACTTTTGCTTGCTCGGGACAAATAACAAGTTTGCCATTTACTTTTTTGTAGCCATAAGGAGGACACGATAATTCATATGTGCCATTAGCCATTCTTTTTCTGCAAGACCACCGTAAATTCTGTGAAATAGAAGTCGATTCTTCCTGAGCCAGACCGCCCATAATCGTTATCATCATCTCGTCAGTCATATCGGCAGTATCGATGTTCTCTTTTTCAAACAGCACCGTTATGCCTAAGCTTTTCAGCTCTCTGATGTTTTTCAGACAGTCTTTGGTGTTTCGGGCAAATCGGCTGATAGACTTTGTATATATCCTGTCTATCTTGCCTTTCCGGCAGTCGCTTATCATTCGCTGAAACCCATCACGCTTGTCCTCACGAGTACCTGTTATCCCCTCATCTGCATATACGTCAACAAGCTGTTCTCTGTCAGACTTTTCAAAAGCTTTCTCGTAGTATCTTGTCTGAGCCATAAAGGAATTGATCTGATCTTCGCTGTTTGATGACACACGGCAGTATGCCGCACAACGAATCTTTTGGTTTTGTTCTTCCGATATTGTCGGCTGTATTATCGTTACTGTTGGCATTTTCTCACCTCCGTTTTACCAACAAGGATACCACAAGTTTTTTTGAAATGGTATCATCAAACCTACCGAAATTACTTATCCTTTCCTGTGCGGTTTTCATACTTATCTGCCTGTCCTGCCGCTGTACAAAGACACATTACAGTTATGCCGATAAAAGCTCCGACAAATAAGCCAATAAAAAATCCTACCATTTTACCACTCCTATGCTGCGTCCTTTGACGATTGAAATTCTTTAAAAATATCTTCTGTATTTCTATTGTTAAAGTCCTGCTTTTCGCTTTCTTCAAGAATTTTGTCAAGTTTATCTGCGAATATCCTTGCCATATAATCGCTGTATTCTGCCTGCCCGAACTTATTCATCAAAATTCACTCCTATGCTTATTTTTAAAATCCGATCGATCTCTTTCATAAATTCTCTGTTCAAAGATCCTGCATATTTTTGTAGCCTGCAGCGGTCAATAGTGCGGATCTGTTCAGCAAGAACAGTTGAATTTTTAGGCAGTCCTGAACATCTTATCTGAATATGCACAGGCAGATCCTTTTTCCTCACAGAAGAAATCGGCACTACTACAACCGTTGGGCTATGCTTATTGCCCACATTATTCTGCACTACCAGTACGGGACGAACACCGCCTTGCTCTGAACCGACAGCCGGATTTAAATCCGCATAAAAAATATCACCTCGTTTGATCAGCATTTTCCTTCACCTTTTTCTTTAGAGTTTCAAAAACTTTCTTATTCCTTATACAGCTATGAAACGGACAGAACAGCACATTTGTATCTCTGACATACCACACACAGCCGCAGCATAGATGCTTGTCCGATAATCTGATTGTCGGAACAGGAATATTAACTCCAAATTTATTGTATTTCAGTTGAATATCTGATTTTTCAGACATATCGTTATCATTCATATATCAGCCTCCTGACTTATAAATTTTATATGTAACAGGCGGTCTGCAAAACACGCAAACCGCCTTATATTCGT
>CALEJX010000113.1 GCA_937898375.1 uncultured Ruminococcus sp. | reverse complement strand
GAAGTTTGTCATATCTTCCGCCTTTAAGCACCGATTGACCTACCTCTGAAAGATAGCCCTTGAATACGATGCCTGTATAGTAGTCTGCATGGCTCACGATACCAAGGTCAACAGATATCTTGCCCTCATAGCCAAGGCTTGAAAGTCTGGTGTAGACCTCTTTCAGGTTGTAAAGAATACCTGTTATCTTATCGTCAGTATAAATATCCGCAGCCTTGTCAAACACCTCAACGCCGCCGAAAAGTCTTGGGAGCTGTCTAAGTGCGTTAGTCACCTGATTGTCGCCAACCTCGTCAAGGATATCGTTAAGTGCAGGATAGTTCTTTGCAGAGATAAGAAGTCTTATCTCCTCTCTTACTGCGTCATCAACGTCAAGCTGAGCCACAAGCTCCTTGAAATAGCCGATATGACCTATCTCCAGCCTGAAATTCTCCTTATCAAAGCTTGAAAGGGCTTCAACAGCCGTGCAAAGCACCTCGTAATCCGCTCTCTTTGAGTTCTCTCCGCCGATAAGCTCGATACCTGCCTGAACTACCTCGTCTGAACGTCCTTTGAGCAGTGCGTTGTTTTCAAAAATGCTCTGATTGTAGTAAAGTCTAAGAGGAAGCTTTGCTCCCTTTAGTCTTGTGGAAGCAAGTCTCGCTATGGGTATAGTGGAATCAGGGCGCATAACAATAAGTCTGCCCTTTGAGTCTGTGAGCTTATAAAGGCTCTCCTGCTGGAAGTTTCTCGAGCTTCCCATAAACAGATCGTAAAACTCTATTCCCGGTGTTACCACCTCGCTGTAGCCAAAGCCCTCAAACAGCTTTGACAGCCTGTCCTCCACCATTCTTCGTGCCAGACAGCCCTCAAACAGCAGATCTCTCGTACCCTCAGGGGTTATAAGATCATATCTTTTCATACACTTTCCCTTTCTGTATATAAATTATAGATTGTACAAATTTACGCAAAAACGCTATTGTAGGGGCGAACACTGTTTGCCCGTTACTTGGCATATTTCTCGATAAACCCAATAACATGACACTTTCTATGTTGTTATGTAACATTTTCACTCGCTTTATCATAGTAAAGTGATAGCATAGTATCAACATAAATAAGTTTATCACACCTGCCCTTGTTTGTCAATAGTGTCACAAGGGCAAAGCATGAAATTGTGCATAGTAACTATCAGAACAACGATATCTGATTAGATTTAGGCATATCGCCGAAAGCTCCGTTTTTCTCCAACGTTTCGATAACAGATTTGGACACGCCGCTCTGCTGCTGAAACTCCTCGATAGAGATAAACTCGCCGTTCTGCGCCTTTTCGTAAATGTTTATCGCCGCAGACTCGCCCACGCCGTTAAGTGAACAGAACGGAAGCCTTATCTTGCCGTCCTCTATCTGATAGATAGTTGCGTGAGATTTTTTGATGTTTACAGGCAGGAAGTCATATCCACGGCAAAGCATTTCATTCACAAGCATGAGAATTTCAAGCACGCCGCTGTCCTTGCCTGACACCTCGTCTTTTGGTTTGTTCTTTATTTCTTCTATCTTGCTTCTTACGATATATTTTCCCTTTAGTGCCGTTTCTGCGTCAAAGTCCTCGCCCTTAACTGTGAAATAAGTTGCATAGAACGCCAGCGGCTCATGCACCTTAAACCAGCAAAGTCTTATAGCCGCCGTAACATACGCCGCCGCATGGGCTTTCGGGAACATATATTTTATCTTCAGACAGCTGTCGATATACCACTCAGGAACGTCATGCTGGCGCATATTCTCTTTCATTTCCTCTGTGAGCAGTTTCGGAGCTTTACCCTTACGGGTTATCTCCATTATCTTAAATGACAGCTTTGGCTCAACGCCGTGATAAAGCAGATAAGTCATGATACTGTCACGAGTACCGATAACATTTGAAATATCGCAAGTGCCGTTTTTGATAAGCTCCTGTGCGTTGCCAAGCCAAACGTCAGTTCCGTGTGAAAGTCCTGATATCTGCAAAAGGTCAGAAAAGTTTTTCGGCTGACAGTCAAGAAGCATTTGTCTTACGAACGGCGTACCCATTTCAGGTATACCGAGAGTTCCCGTCTGACACATTATATCATCCTCCGTCACACCAAGGGACTCAGGAGAAGTGAACAGCGAATATACTGCAGGGTCAGACATGGGGCAATCAAGGATATCTCGTCCGGTGAACATTTCCAGATACTTATACATTGTCGGGTTATCGTGACCAAGCTCGTCAAGCTTCAAGATAGTATCGTGGAGAGAATGGAAGTCAAAGTGGGTAGTTACCATGTCGGAGTCTACCTTTTCCGCAGGGTGCTGAACAGGTGTGAAGTCATATACTTCATAGTCGCTAGGGATAACGACCATTCCGCCTGGGTGCTGAGAGGTCGTTCTCTTTATGCCGCAGCAGCCGAGCTTTAGACGCTCTATCTCAGCCTTTGGCACTGTTTTTCCACGCTCGTCAAGATATTTCATAACATATCCGAAAGCTGTCTTTTCCTGTATCATGCCGATAGTACCGGCTTTGAACACATGGTCCTCACCGAAAAGAACTTCCGTATATTTATGCGCCTTTGCCTGATAGTCGCCTGAGAAGTTAAGGTCGATATCAGGGGCTTTATCGCCGTCAAAGCCAAGGAACGTTTCAAATGGTATATCGTGTCCGTCACGGTGCATATTCTCTCCGCACACAGGACAGTTTTTCGGCGGCAGGTCGAAACCTGAGCCTACCGAGCCGTCTGTGATAAACTCGCTGTGGTGGCAGTTGAGACAGACATAGTGCGGCACAAGGGGGTTTACCTCAGAGATACCAGACATTGAAGCAACGAACGATGAGCCAACAGAACCTCTGGAACCTACCTGATAGCCGTTCTCGTTAGAGTTGGCAACGAGCTTCTGAGATATCATGTAAAGCACGGCAAATCCGTGCTTGATAATAGAGTCAAGCTCTCTTTTAAGTCTTTTGAAAACAAGGTCAGGAATGTGTCCCTCAAAATATTTTGATACGTCAACGTCCTCGCCCTCAGGGACTTCTATAGTCTCAGGGTCGCAGTCGCCGTAAATGGAACAGCATTTCTTCCAGCATATATACTGGAGCTGATAAACTGAGCCCTCGATAAAAGGCGTATAAGTGCCGTTTGGGAACGCCTTTAGGTCAGGGTCTACCATATCAGCCACGTTGTTTGTGTTTGTGACAACAACTTCAAACGCCTTTTCTTCCCCAAGATAGCTCAGCTCGTCAAGCATTTGATTTGTGGTCTTTAGATACAGCGGCGGCTGCGTATCAGCGTCAGGAAAGCCCATTGAAGCCTGTATTAC
>CALEJX010000112.1 GCA_937898375.1 uncultured Ruminococcus sp. | reverse complement strand
GATGTTTGCCGTGACCTGACCTTTCATGCACTTGTCCTCAAAGAGGATCGCCTGCTTCTGAAGCTCTTTCTCGATCTGCTTCTTGTTCATACCGTCCGCAGGCTTCCATGTCATGGTCTGCACGACCTGATTACCTGATGTATCATATCCGCAGGAAACTCTGATCTGATAAGAGTTTCCTCTTTTTCTTATCGTAGCCATAAGTTGATTCCCTTTCTGTCAACATAGATTTTATGGCATACTCCTGTTACTCTAATCATAGCGCGCATTCGCCCGTATGTCAAGTAAAATATTTATTCTTTTTATCAAGAGTATGCCGAAATCTATGCTTTTGTTCTATGGTGTTTGTGGTTTTTCTGTCTGTTGACGTTCAAACAGCGTAGTATCGCCGTTCTCAGCGTACAGACTTACTTGTTCGCTGTCTGTCCGTTGAAGTAGGCAAGCAAGTCTGCCTTGTTGACAAGCATCTTGCCGTTCACGCCGTCGCCCGTCCTCAGATACGGCAGCTTGCCCTGCTTGATCAGCTTACGGACAGTGTGTTCAGACAGTCCCCTGACCGCTTCGGTACACTCTTTGACGGTCAGCATCTCCACGGCATCGGACTTGATCTCAGACACCTGTTCGGAATCATTAGCTTCTATAAGTTCGCTCAGGATATTCACGAGCTGAGCGATAAGCTCGTTTTTTCTGTTTGTTGTCATAGTTGTAAAAACCTCCATAGCAGGTACTTCCCCTGCTTTCTATCTTGTTTATATGTTATTCCAGCACATTCTTTCTTGTGGTGCTGTTGTACTTGTACTGCTGATAATCGGCATTCAGTCCGCAGGCAGAAATAAACGCCTTAGCCTTTCTCAGCTCACGGGACAGCTCGTCCTCGCGGCTGATTCGAGCCGTTTCCTTTTTCAGCTGCTCACGGGTGAAAAGCCCTTTCTGCTGCTCTGCCTTCTTGTAGACGGCAAGCTCCGAGGAAGCTGCCGCCAACTGTGTTCGCAGAGCATCACGCTCCTGAATCGCTGTGTCATGTTCAGCTTTGAGCTTTTTCGCAGACTTGACCATAGCCACATACTTCTTGGCGGTGTCGCTGAGTTTGTCATAGTCCTCTTTGGCAAGGGTGATTTTCCTGCCGAACATAGACTCTTTTACTTCGATACCCTCGATCTCATCGAGCTTGACTTTCTTCTTAGCCGCCTTGTCAAGTTCGGCACGAGCTTCATCACGCTCGGAAAGTGCCAGCGCCTTTTCCTCATTCAGCCGCCTGATCTCGTCCTCATGTTCGCCGTATTCCTCAACCGTGTAGCTGTAACCTCTGGACTTCTTTGGCTCGGATATTTCGATACCGTGAGCGTTGCAAATATCCCTCAGCACTTCCCACTCCCTAAGCCGCCAGTGGTTGTTGGAGTGAGCGTCATTCCCGAACCCCATTTCGTCAAGTGCCTTGTTCTTTGCGTTGCGGACTTCAAGCCCTCTGCTGTAATGTCCGAGTGGGATATAGTCGATGTGCAAATGGGGAGTTGCTTCATCGAGGTGCATGACCGTATTGAACACATAGAGGTTAGGATTTCTCGCCTGAAATCCCTCCATGTATTCACGCAGACACTCTGCCGTTATCTCAGCATCGGGAGTTCCTACAGCCGAATCATTTTTCGTGCCAATATATACGAGATGTTCATAGAAACTTTTCTGCTTGTTCGCACCCTCAATCACACTCTTGCTCGGCGGACGGTTGAACAGGTGTTCAAAGTAGTCACCGATCTTGCGGTCACTTCTTTTCTGCCGAGCGTTGTATCTCTCTACCGCTTCGTCAAAAAGCTGGTGGTAGGTCTCGCCCAAGTCCTGCTGAACGAACACGATGTTATCTGGCGTCCTGAGTGGGTCGATATTCTTGGCAGTGAACTCTCGGTTATTATGTGAAAGGCTGCCTTTGCCCTCGCACATCGAGATAGATTTTGCATTCATAAAAATGTCTCCTTTTATATCTCTGTTTGAACCCTCTGACGAGGGATAATCATATACGCAAGGCTCACCGCCTGCGATATGATGAGCGCCCTTGAAGGGCTTTTGAATTGGCTTGCAACGATACGAAGATCAGCAAACCAAACAGCGCGGAGCGCTGGGAATTTACTTGCGGTGCGCCGCCAGTAACCCCAAAGCACTTTTGACAGCCTACTCGGACTATCAAAAATGCTTATGGGGCTCTGCGAGGCTAAGACGGCTGACGGAGCAGCCGAAAAATGTGGACACAGTAATGCAAAAATCTACATTACATTTTTTGAAAATCAGCATTTCAGAAATGATGATTCTGCTCATGAACTTTCGCTCAAAAGTGAGCTAAAGTCTATGCGATTATCCTCAATTTTAACTCGGACAAAAATGTCCAAGTTCGCTATCCTGAATCAGAACGGCAGCTCGATCTCAACACCGAGCGTGTCAAGCAGATAGTCTGTCTCCTTATCGAAAATTCTGGTCTCCTCGTTTGACAGATAATTGTAGAAACGAACCAGTGCTTCACGCACATCAAGACCGCTTCTTTCTTCAAGGATAGAAGTCAGCTTTTAAACCTTTTCCATATCGACCATACACCTCACCTCCTTCCGCAAAAATTATGATTTTTTACCATGACCTAATGCTCAAAATTGAGCAATAGCCTGTTCTCGGAAATGTTCAAAGAACATCAACCGCCGGCAAGCAACATTCAGCCCTGTCTCTTGCAAACTCCGAAATATCGCAGTTTCAATGTCAACCACCACAAAAACCACAAAATCCAGTAAATTCAGATATGGGGATTCACATGAAC
>CALEJX010000111.1 GCA_937898375.1 uncultured Ruminococcus sp. | reverse complement strand
TCAAAACTTTTTCTTTGCCTGATAAGTGTATCATCAATAACATTGCTAACTCTGTCCTGATATCCTCTGTCAAGCTTATCGGGTATACTGATCTGCATTATTCTTTTGTTTTTGCCATTTATTTTAATATAGGCATGATCTGCAATAGACTTTACCTGTTCATACAAAAACTCAGCGTGCTTTTCCATATGTATGATGATATGGTTTTTGTCATTTTCGATCTGCTGAAGCTGTGATGACAAAACTTTGATACTATCGTCAAGCAGTTTGCTTTGTGCAGAAGCATCTGAAAAATTGCCTCGCTCAATAAGCTTCTGCAATCGTATCTCCTCCAATTGAAAGCCAAGGTCATCGACCTCTTTGGTACGAAACAGCATATCAAATCCCTGCTTTTCAAGCACATAATAAATAACGCCGTCATCGTCCTCTATATCCCTTATAAGTCTAACAGAATATGATTTGATCGTAAAATCACTATGATCCATTATTTTGAATTTAAAGCTTTCCCCTTTGTTTTGAAGTATGTCCTTGACAATGTATCTTGTCAACTCTCGCAATTCACTTTCACTTATTTCCCTATTATAGTCCTTAAAAAAATCAGCAAGAAAATCCTCTATATCTTCAAGTGTACAACGAACGCTTGTGGTAAGTGATCGTTCAATAATATGAACAGGCACTGCAAATATAATATTATCAAGTTCATTATCACCAAAGCTTGCTTCTATAGCGAGATTTCTATTTCTTCTGCAAAGCACGGAAGCTATCTCTGAGATATGCTCCATACGGCTAGCAAAATTATCAAGATATGAGATCATTTTTCGCCCTCACAATATACATAATCTTTAAGCACCTCATGATTAAGAATTTCCTGTGGTATATAATACTCATCATGAAGCAATTTTTTTATTCTTTCAGCCGAATAACAGTCTATTTTGGAATAAAACTCAGATATATTTTCTGAATGTTTCTGATTAGTGTGACCCTTCAGACGAGAGCTGTTACTGTCTGCCAACAATGGCTCAAATAATTTTGCCATTTTCTCATATGCCGCTGAAAACGGTAAAATATCAAGCTCAGGGGAAACGTTTACAAACGATAGAAAAATATCTATTCCTTCATAATCGATATCACCCCAATACCACACCTTACCTTCAAAATGTGAATCAATGTTAAGATAGTCCTGCAGTGAGTTGTTTCTTTTTGTGACCTTTCTGCCTTCGCCGTATATAACACAGTCTATCTCAGTGCCAAACAGACCTATAAAATTGGGAGTATCAAGCATTATTTTCCTGACGGTAAACCATGTATCCTTATTTTCAATAACTAAAACATTTTTAATATTTTTTCTTATTCTGTAGTCAAAAAATGGCTCTGGAGTTGAATATGTATTCAAAATATCAAAAGCATTGCAATTCTTCAATAAGGTAATATTGTCTTTACCGTCCTTTTTGTCCAAAGCTTTTTCGTCATTCCAGATTTGATATGCCCTCTCATTCTCTGACAAGGGATACAAAAGATCGCCGCTGTGTGCTTTTAAAAAGGTATCTAACGTGAGAATAAAATCACGATTTTGGATATATTTCTCGATGTTTTTTCTAAAAACATCTGCATTGATCAAATAATGAAGAGAATTCAACTCATCAATAAGCATTTTATCTGTGGTAAAATTATTAATGATGTGGTATTTTAAGAACAAGCTAGGATTCAGACCATTTTTACCACTTTTCTTTACTGGTTTAACAACACCTCTGCTTATCAAACTATTTATTGCTTCAACCAGATCTGCATATTCATTAAGTTTAATGATCTTTTTCAGTTCATCAAGTTCTATTTTTTTGTAAGGATATTCATAAATACTTTTAACGATCTCATCCATTTTAAAACCTCATAAAATATAAAAAATACACTAACAGATATATTATATCACATATTTTCAGCTTTGTGGTAACAATTTTTTGGACAATTAAAATAATTTCAAAACAATAAAAGAAACAGCCGAATAAGCGACGAAAAAATGCCACTCAACTAAAGCTGAATGGCAAAAAACACTTTTCCCTAGTGCGCTGATAAATTAGTAATTGTTGTTTTTACGAATTATTTCTACTACGATTTCAAATATCACACTACCAGCTTATTAGTCTTTTTGATATACTTGGCAGGAATAGGCCCACGCAGCTTCCACACAATATTCAACGGCTTAGAGCCTTCATGGGTAACATAATCCGCCAGACCAAGAAAGGTGAATGGAGGTGCGCCAAGATTTTTGCGCTTTTTGTATTCACGGACAAAAACAAGCTCTCTATCTCCTGTCTGCCTGTGATTGATATAACGCCGCCCCGTTACGCTTGTGTCAGAGATTGTACTCTGGCTTTGCCAATGGAAAAGCACCTCGTTAATGGAATAATCGTCATACATCGTTGTTGGCGAATAGTCCTTTTCTGACTTGTTCAGCGTAATAAAATGAATATCAAGCTTTTTATCCTTAAGATATTTTGTGCCCTCACGGACAGTATTTGGCTTCATAAAATCAAGTGCCAAAAGTATCTGATCTCGTGTATATGTGCAGTGTAGATCAAGTGGACAGTCAAATCCGAGATCAACAGGCTTGTCTACAAAATCTATCCTGTCATAGTTATACCGCAGAATATCAAGCATCTCACCAAGCATTACAGGGGATTTTTCAAGCTGTCGGAACCCGTCAAGCAGATCAGTAAATCCGCATTTCTCATAAGGCTTCTGCCATATTGTAAACTGCGTCATCTGCAACATTCTCACTTGACAATCATCAAAATCATCAAGTGAATATTTTGAGATATTCGGCAGATATTTCAAAAGAAATTTGATCCACCTGCGAGAATCTATTTCAATAATTCTCGTAAACGCATTTGTCATCACAGCTTCTAGCTCTTCATTGAAATCTACATCGGAAAGACGTGCAAAGCTACGTTCTCTATTATATATTTCACTTATATCAAGATCGTAATAATCAAGAAAATTTGCAAGAGTCAGTTCAAGTCCGCTATCCTCGGTAAATGTTTTTATTCGGGACTTAATAGCTTTTTTGCTTCCTACAGCACATTTAATATTTTTCAGAACATATTCCTTGGCTTTCTTTTCAAGCTGTAAATAACAGCCCTTTGGAAG
>CALEJX010000110.1 GCA_937898375.1 uncultured Ruminococcus sp. | reverse complement strand
GGGGTATAGCTCAGTTGGTAGAGCAGCGGTCTCCAAAACCGCGTGCCGAGGGTTCGAATCCTTCTGCCCCTGCCAAGTCATTTTTTTAGTCGCAGACGTTTCGTTTGCGGCTTTTTTGTTTATTTGAAGTATTCTTGATATAATTTTTATACTTTTTGCCTCTTCTTGCTTGACACCCGCATTGCCACCTGTTATAATAAGGTTAATATAGCTGTAATTTTTAAGGAAAAAGGGAAGGTGATAGTATGCTTCCAGAAGGACTATACGAGCAGGTCATTTCCAAGGCACTTGGAAAAAAACTCAGTGAGAATACAGAAATAAAGTATAATGTAGCGCCTATCGATAATGTTGAAGCGCCATACATTCTTTCAAGATACATTGCCGAAATAGTTGAAAAGGGGCTAATGCAGGTTCAAAGCAATAATATTTCAGAACAACTGTCGCTTGCTAATAAAATAATCTCTGCAATTACAGAAGTAACGGGTGATGATGAGTTCGATGGTGACAGTGTCGAGGAGAAACCAAGGCAACTTATGGCTGTTTGAAAAGGCAGAATAACATTGCGACTGTAACGGGGGAAATTGATATTCCTCGTCCTGAAACATCACTTTCAGCAAGCTCACTTTTCACAGGCTCACTCAATGAGCCAAGTATGATGACTGAGCTAAAAAAAGAGATTTGCTCGGCCGACAGAGTTGATATGCTTGTATCATTTATAAAATGGAGCGGGTTGCGGCTTATTATAAATGAACTAAACGAATTTGCTATGCGTGGAGGAAAATTGCGCATCATCACCACATCGTATATGGGCGCTACCGAGGTTAAGGCGGTTGAGGAACTTCGTAAATTACCAAATACTGAAATAAAAATATCATATGACACAAAACGTACAAGACTTCACGCAAAATCTTATGTCTTTTACCGAAACACAGGTTTTACCACAGCATATATAGGCTCATCAAATCTTTCAAATGTGGCTATTTCCAGCGGACTTGAATGGAATTTGAAAATTACTGCACACGATCAGCCAAATACTATAAAAAAAATAAACGCTGCATTCGACAGCTATTGGAATAGCTCTGAATTTTCTGAGTATACTGAGAATGATGTGGAAAAGTTTAAGGCGGCTTTGTCAGTGGAAAACTCCTTATTTGTGTATGATGACAGCTATTCATTTGACATAAAGCCATACCCGTATCAGCAGGAGATCTTAGACAGCTTACAGGCTGAACGAATGATAAGAGGTCATTACAAGAATCTTGTTGTTGCGGCAACAGGAACAGGAAAAACTGTAATATCAGCATTCGATTACAAAAGATATAGAAAGAGTAATCCACAGTTACCATGCAGAATGCTTTTTGTTGCTCATCGTGAGGAAATTTTGCGTCAGAGCTTGAAGTGCTTTCGCGGCGTTCTTCATGACGGAAATTTTGGCGAATTGTTTGTTGGCGGTGCAGAGCCGTCGTCACTTGACAATTTGTTTGTATCAGTTCAGACTTTAAATTCACGCTCGCTGACGGATACCACGTCTCCTGATTTCTATGATTATATCATTGTGGATGAGTTTCATCACACTTCTGCACCTACATATCAAAGGCTGCTGGAATATTATAAACCGAAAATTTTACTTGGCTTAACGGCAACTCCAGAGCGTATGGACGGCAAAAATATACTTGATTATTTTGACGGCAGAATAGCGGCTGAAATACGTCTCCCTGAAGTTATCGACAGAAAACTGCTTTGCCCTTTTCAGTATTTCGGAGTGTCGGATAATGTTGATCTTTCTGAACTGAAATGGTCAAGGGGAGGATATGACAGTACAGCACTTTCAAATGTTTATACGGGAAATGACCTTCGTGCACTACAGATACTTGACAGCGTAAGAAAATATGTTACGGACATAAACGATGCTATAGGCCTAGGTTTCTGTGTTTCAAAGGCTCATGCGGAATATATGGCAATGAGGTTTTCCGAGAACAAAATACCCTCTGCAAGTCTTACTTCCGATAGCAGCGATGATGTGAGAAAAAGTGTCCAGAGGCAGCTTGTGAGTGGTGATATAAAGTTCATTTTTACTGTTGACCTTTACAATGAGGGTGTGGACATTCCCGAAATAAACACTATACTTTTCCTCCGTCCAACAGAGAGTTTGACAGTATTCCTACAGCAGCTTGGACGTGGATTACGTTTATCGGAAGGTAAAGAATGTTTGACAGTGCTTGATTTTATTGGTCAGGCAAATAAT
>CALEJX010000109.1 GCA_937898375.1 uncultured Ruminococcus sp. | reverse complement strand
TAATGTCAATGCCGCTTTGTGTATAATCCATAAAATCCAGCTCCTATTTATCATAAAATCATCGAATTGACTTGCAAAATTCTACAAAAGATATTATACTATAAATATCAGTATTTTTCAAGCGGATAAAATAAACATATCTCAGAAAGGATAGATCATATGAGAGAAAGTATTCTGACAATACCTGTCACAGATATATTTGAGCCGAAATGCGGCTGTCCAATATGCCGCCTGCGTGATACACTGGAGCAGAGAACTGTTGAGTACATAATGGGAGCGGCTATGATGGAGCCGGACGTGCGCATGGAGACTAACAAGCTTGGCTTCTGCAAAACCCATTTTGAACAGATGAGAGCCTGCAAAAACAGGCTGTCACTTGCACTCATGCTTCAATCACATTTACAGGATATGCAAAAGCATATTTTCACACGAAAGAAAATGTTTGAGGGCAAGACAGCAAAGCAGAAGAAAGTCAGCGCAATAAATAATGAATGTTTCGTGTGCAGCAAAGTGGATTGGGGAATGTCAAGGATACTTGTTACATTATTTGAGATGTATGTGCAACAGCGTGATTTCAGAGATCTTTTCGCTCAGCAGGAAATGCTTTGTCTGCCACATTATGACCTGCTAGTATCAATGTGTACGGAAAATATGGATAAGAAATATCAGAAGCAGTTTATTGACGCTTGCGGTGAGCTTACAAGCAAATATCTTGACTCTCTTGAAGCGGACGTATCGCACTACTGCAAAATGTACGACTACCGCAACACAGGCGCAAATGCCGATTGGGGAAACTCAAAAGACTCCATAGAGCGTGCCATAAAATTCCTCACCACAAGATAAGAAAATTTCGTTACTTTTCGTTACAACAGTTACAACTCGAATTTTATACACAAGATTTTAAAAGTACGATTATATGTACAGAAATCCTGCGGATATAATCTAATAGGTTAGTAAACTTTCAATGGGTCAAATTTTTGTACTTTGAGGGCAACTTTGTAAATTTATTCTCAAACAAATTCAAAACTCTTGTAAAGTGCGGCTATTCCACAGCTCATAAATGACTTTCAACAATCTAGCTTATGCGTTAACTCTTTTGTAACATAGCCGGTTGTATTTGTTGCCATATGTTAGTAGATTTTCGTTTGAATGGTCGATTTTCGTTGTAATATGAAATTTTCAACAGCCTGTAAATACCGATAAAACCATGAGTTTTCAACGTTTTCAACATGGTTTTCAACAGAAAATGCCCCCACAAATGTTGAAAACTTTCCACTTTCAACATTTTAGTGTTGAAATGTTGAATATTACACTTCTTTCAAGCCAATAATCAGTAATATAATCAAGTAATTGGCATTTGGAGGAGTTAGCGGTCATGCTCAAAGGAATTAATAAACAAATCATCGAGATAAAGTGTACAGATAATGAATGTTTTGATAAGATTTTATTATTTGTAAATGCAGATAAAAGTCATCTGCACCCTGATATTTTAAGAAAAAATGCTGTCGATATCGCAAGTATGATTACGGGGGACAGAATGTTTTCTACAAACAGAAAGTTCAGCCCTGCGGCTCTAGTATTAACCATAATGGGTGCAGCAATGCTTGTTCTGCTGCTTATCGCATTGTGTATGTGATTATCATAAATATCATTGATAAAATTTGTGTAAATCGTCGAAAGTCTGTATAAAAAGCCTGTTTGCTATTGGCATTCAGGCTTTTTTGTGGTATAATGACAGGTAGTATATTTTTTTGAAAAGGAAATCTCAATGGGTAATTATCAGAATAAAAAGAATAATTTACGTCCTGTTTTTCCAATATAAGTTTCAATGATT
>CALEJX010000108.1 GCA_937898375.1 uncultured Ruminococcus sp. | reverse complement strand
AATCCAGATACCTGAAACATAGTCAGGAGTACAGCCCACAAATGAAAGGTCTACCCAATCAGATGAAGTACCTGTTTTACCTACAAGGTCAGTATTGTTGAGCTTAGCATATCTACCAGTACCATTCGGCTGAGTGATAACGTTCTGCATCATTCTGTTCATAACGTAAGCGGTAGACTCGCTGATAGCCTGCTTGTATCCGTCGCTCTTTTCATAGATAGCGTTTCCGTCTGCGTCCTCTACCTTTGAAACGTAGGTAACGTCATACTTTTTACCGCCGTTTCCGAAAATCATATAAGCGCCTACAAGCTCCTCAAGCTTAGTACCATTTGTAAGACCGCCGACAGTTACTGGCGAATAGTCAGCATCGGAGTCTGCAAGCGTGGTGATGTCAAGCTTTTCCTTTAGGAAGTTATAGGAATAAACAGGCTTCATTTTCTGTATCAACTGCGCAGGAAGCGTATTAAGCGACCTTGTGAGCATTTCTACAGTTGTAAGCTGCTGATAAGACCAGTTTGCACTGTCGCCTGTTTCAGAATAGTTTACAGGCCACTTAGTGTCCTTACCCTTTACTTTAATGGTGATAGGCTCATCAGTGAACAGCGTTGACCATGTCATAAGGTCCTGATCCAGCGCAGGAGCATATGAAGCTATAGGCTTGATACAAGAACCCGGTGAACGTGTGGCATCGGTAGCAATATTGTATACTCTCGACTCCTCTTTCTTGTCACGTCCGCCAACGATAGCCTTAACGTTGCCCTGATAGTCCATTGCGATAAAGCCCGACCACAGAGTATCGTCCTTTTTGCTCATTTCATAGGTGGTGAAATTACTCTGCTTCTGCATTTCCTTTTCGACCTTTTTCTGCATATCTCTGTCAACAGTAGTATATGCAGTAAATCCGCCGTCATAAAGTCTTGCGGAAGCGTCCTCCCATGAAATGCCGTAATAGTCGGCGATTATCTGTATAGTCTGATTGATTGCAGCGTCCATAAAGTAAGATGTCGGACCCTGATCCTTGGTTTCGTCCTCATAAATAGTGGAGCTTGTATAGGTTATATCACCTGTTACCTTAAGATCATAGTTAAGGGCTTCGTTATATTCCTGCTCAGATATAGCGCCGTTATCAAGCATATGATCCAGCGTATATTTCTGTCTGAGCTTGTTATTTTTCATATTGTCATATGGGTTGTTAGCAGCAGGCCAGCTTGTCATACCTGCAAGTGAAGCTGCTTCAGCAAGGTTAAGATCTTTTACGTCCTTGCCAAAATAGAAGTTTGCAGCAGCCTGAACGCCGATGATATCATACTCCTGAGTTGTCAGCGGCACAAGGTTAAGATAGCTTTGGAGGATATCTTCCTTTGTGTAAGTCTTTTCCACGTTGATAGACCGGAAGATTTCTCGTATCTTACGCTCGATACCGTGTATAGAATCTCGGGAATCATCACCTGTGATGTTCTTGATAGTCTGCTGAGTGATAGA
>CALEJX010000107.1 GCA_937898375.1 uncultured Ruminococcus sp. | reverse complement strand
TTCCGCTTGCAGCGATATTTGTGTGCGTGGGTGCGATATATCCGTTCTGGGTGGGCGTTTTGCTGAATGTGATAGGGCTTGCAGTGTGCTTTACTATCCCGTATCTTGTGGGCAGGATATCAGGCGGCGACCTTATGCGTGTTATCGAGATGAAATACCCCATGGCGAGAAAACTTGTAAATTATGGTCATGACAACAACCTGTTTGCCTCTTATATTTCAAGGGCGGTGGTAGTTGTGCCGGGCGACCTTGTTTCAATGATACATGGCGCACTGCGAATGCCGTACAGACCATATCTTCTTGGCTCGATAATGGGCGTAATGCCTGAAATGCTTGTGCAGACCTATATCGGCGCACAGCTAAAGCATTTGACCGTAAAATCAGTGCTTGTGATGATAGCCCTCATTGCGGCAACGCTGGCGTTTTCACTGATACTCAACAAGAAAGTCAGCAGGAGCGGCAAGCAGACGGATAAGGAAGATTTCTGATATATGTACAAAAAAGCGGACTGATAACAACAGCCCGCTTTTATTTTTATTTGTCAAAGCTTGGATTGAAAGCGTAGAAGTTTTTGCTGTCAAGCATATCCTGAATAAGTCTGAGGCCCTCGCCGAAGCGCTGATAGTGGACTATCTCACGCTCACGGAGAAACTTTATCGGGTCACGGACGTCTGGATCGTCTGCAAGCCTGAGAATATTGTCATAGGTCAGGCGGGCTTTCTGCTCAGCGGCAAGATCCTCGTGTATATCGGCGATAGCGTCGCCTGTACACTGGAAAGTGTCAGCAGAAAATGGCACGCCGGAGGCAGCAATAGGGTAAACGCCAGTTGTATGGTCAACAAAATAGGTGTCAAAGCCGCTGTCCTTTATCTCCTTGAGGGAGAGGTCACGGGTGAGCTGATAGATTATCGTGCCGATCATTTCGATGTGGGCAAGCTCCTCGGTGCCGATATCGTTGAGTATAGCCTGCACTTCACGGCAAGGGGCAGAGTATCTCTGATTGAGATAGCGCAGGGCTGCGCCGAGTTCGCCATCGGGGCCACCCAACTGTGAAATAATAACCTTAGCCAGCGCAGGATTAGGGTTAGCGATCTTCACAGGGTATTGCAGCTTCTTTTCATATTGCCACATTAGTCAACACTCCTTTCCCACGGAAAAGGCGATGTTACCCATTCCCATTTCTTTGACGAGTTGCTCTGCGTGATCGTCAATGGTCCGTATTTCTCGTTATATTCTGACACAAGCTTCTCCTTTTCTGCCTTGTGGTGTGCAAAATATGCCAGACCCTCTCGGCAGGTGGGGTGGCTGTCAAGATAAAGATTAGCCTCTACAAGGGCAAAGCTGCACGCCTGTATCTTCCTCATAAGCCTCTCCTTTTCACTTAGTATGGGCATTCTTTACAGCCTCCTCTCCTATAAATGGTTTGTCTAGTGACGGGAATATCGTTCCCCTTGAAAGGGCTACGTCTACTTCATAGGGCTTCTCCCACGCCTGAAAAGGTATATATGCCATTGCCAGCGGCGTGGTCTCGGGAAATCTTCCTTTTGGCAAAGGGCAGGCAGGGGTGCTGTCCTCTCTGTCATCTGCAAGTATCCTGCCTAATGACAGGTTGTCAAACATATCCAAATAAGTTCACTCCTTATGTTGTCTGAATGTCACATGCCGCAGCTTTCGTGCGGCTGTTTTATCATATGCAGCATATGAGTCAGTGGTGTATGTATGCAGGATATTATCAAAATACTTGCAAATCATTCGCCGAAAATGCATAAAATTAACTTTCTGTGAACACACATATTGTTTGTAACAATAAACATACTGTAAATATCGCTAAATTTGTAAGATTTAATATTGACAAATCGGGCTTCTGCGTGTTATATTAGTATTATCAAAAGAAACATATGCAGTGACATATGTAGTTAAGGAGAGATAATTATGAAAAATGTCAAGAGGATTCTTGCATTAACAGTTTCAGTTGCCCTTGCAGTTTCTTGTTTCGCAGGCTGCGGAAACAGTGCAAAAAAGAACAGTGATACTATCGTTATCGGCGGAAGCGGTCCGCTCACAGGCGATGCTGCACAGTACGGCGTGGCAGTTAAGAATGCTATTGAGCTTGCAGTCAAGGATGTAAACGATGCAGGCGGAATAAACGGAACAAAGCTTTCGTTCGTTTTTGAGGATGATGAGGCTGACTCAGGCGATAAGGCTGTAAATGCTTACAATGCTCTGAAAGATAATGGAATGCAGGTAATGGTAGGTACTGTTACAACAGGTTCTTGCCTTGCAGTTATTGAAAAGACAAAGCAGGATAATATCTTCCAGCTCACACCTTCTGCATCGGCTCAGGACGTTATCAAGAATGACAACTGCTTCCAGGTTTGCTTCACAGACCCTAACCAGGGTAAAGGTTCTGCAGACTATATCGCAGACAATAAGCTCGCTACTAAGGTCGCAGTAATTTACGACAGCTCAGATGCTTATTCATCTGGTATCTTCAACACATTCAAGTCTGAGGCTGAAGCCAAGGGTCTTGATATCGTTACAGAGCAGTCATTCACAAAGGACAGTAAGACTGACTTCTCAGCTCAGATAAGCGCAGCTAAGAACGCAGATGCAGATCTCATTTTTCTGCCTATCTACTATCAGCAGGCTTCACTTATCCTTACACAGTGCAAGTCAGCTAACTATTCACCTAGGTTCTTCGGCTGTGACGGTCTTGATGGCATTCTTTCTATAAAGAATTTTGATACTTCACTTTGCGAGGGCGTAATGCTCCTTACACCATTTGCAGCTGACGCACAGGATCAGGCAACTCAGGACTTCGTTAAGAAGTACAAGGATGCTTACAACGGCGAAACACCTAACCAATTCGCTGCAGACGCTTATGATGCCGTTATGATACTTGCAGAACTTATGAAGAAGGAAGGCATTACAGCTGATATGTCTGTTTCTGATATCTGTGAGAAGCTAAAAAAGGCTATAACTGACAAGGACTTCTCTTATGATGGACTTACAGGTACAGGCATGAAGTGGGGCAAAGACGGAGCCGTATCTAAGGATCCTAAGGCTGTTGTCATCAAGAATGGTGCATATTCTGCACTTACAGCTGATGATATTGCCGCTTCGACTGCTCAGTAATAATTGAAAAGCAGCTCCGTACTTAAAAGAGTACGCTGAATATGATAAAAAACCGGCAGTTATAAAAAATTGTCGGTTTTTTAATTTAATTCATAAAAATGTGTTGCAAAAAATACGGGGTTATGTTATAATTTATTGTATCTTGTGTTTATGACAAAGACAGGTGTAATATATACGATTACAGTATGTGTTTTGTCTATTCCAAAAGGAAGGAATGTTTGTATATGGGTTTTCTTAATAACCTCATCAACGGAATAAGCCTCGGCAGTATATACGCCGTTATAGCTCTAGGCTATACGCTTGTATATGGTATTGCCAAAATGCTTAACTTCGCACACGGCGACGTTATTATGGTGGGCGGATATGTTATATTCACCTGCATGACCACATGGGGATTAAATTCTTGGCTTTCTATCATCATTGCAGTCATTGCCTGCACCCTTCTCGGTATCGTTATCGAAAAGGTGGCATATAAGCCGCTTAGACAAGCCACTTCGCTTGCGGTGCTTATCACAGCCATAGGCGTCAGCTATTTCCTGCAGAACATGGCTCTGCTCATATTCGGTGAAAAGCCTGTAAATTTCACATCTGTTGTAAATGTGCCAAGCATTGAGCTTTTTGACGGACAGATAGTTATTTCAGGAGAAACATCAGTTGCAATAATCGTATCTATACTCATTGTAGTTGGTCTTTCACTGTTCATCAACAAAACCAAGAGCGGACGTGCAATGCTTGCAGTATCTGAGGACAGAGGTGCTGCTCAGCTCATGGGCGTAAACATCAACCGCACTATCTCTCTTACATTCGCTATCGGCTCAGGACTTGCCGCAATAGCAGGCGCACTGCTTTGCTCAGCTTATCCAACGCTCCAAAACACCACAGGCGCAATGCCTGGTATCAAGGCATTCGTTGCGGCTGTATTCGGCGGTATCGGCTCTATACCTGGCGCTATGATCGGCGGTATCCTTATCGGCGTTATCGAGATACTCGGCCGTGCCTATATCTCGCCACAGCTTGCTGACGCTATCGTTTTTGCTGTGCTTATCCTTGTGCTTATCATCAAGCCTACAGGTATTCTCGGCAAGAAGGTCAGCGAAAAGGTATAAAAGTCAACTTAAAATTTTCGAGCAGACTTGCTTTGCAGTTCTGTTTTATCTGAAAGGATTGGTTTTTTGTGAAAAAAGAAGGGGCTAGCGCAAAAACAAAGTTTTTTAAGCCGCAGACCAGAAAAAGCTTTATCACATATGCAATGGTAATAGTTGCCTTTGTGGTAATGCAGATACTCAGCAGCGGCGGATATATCTCCAGTATGCTCACAGGACTTCTTGTTCCTCTGTGCGTATACGCAGTATCCCTTAACCTGACAGTTGGTATATTGGGCGAGCTTAGTTTGGGTCAGGCAGGTTTTATGTGCGTCGGCGCATATACAAGTGCGATATTCTCTATCGTTACTTCTGAAACGATAGAAAATGTATGGATCAGATTTCCTTTGGCTATCCTTATAGGCGGAATAGTTGCCGCACTGTTCGGCATACTCATAGGAATACCTGTTCTGAGACTTAAAGGCGACTATCTTGCTATCGTTACACTTGCTTTCGGCGAGATAATAAAGAACGTTTTCGCAGCACTTTATCTTGGCTACGATTCAAAGGGCGTTCACGTTTCTCTTAAGAGCCTTTCAAACCTTAACCTTGAGCCTGACGGAAAGCTTATCCTGAACGGTCCTCAGGGTATCAGCGGCACGCCTAATGACTCTACATTCATTATCGGCGCTGTTATGCTGCTTATTACACTTATCATCGCCTATAACTTTGTATATTCAAGAACGGGCAGAGCAGTAATGGCTATCAGAGATAATGTTATCGCAGCCGAGTCTGTAGGTCTTAACATCACAAAGTATAAGCTTATAACCTTTGCGCTTACTGCATTCCTTGCAGGCTGTGCAGGTG
This sequence comes from uncultured Ruminococcus sp., assembly GCA_937898375.1. Taxonomy (GTDB): domain Bacteria; phylum Bacillota; class Clostridia; order Oscillospirales; family Ruminococcaceae; genus Hominimerdicola. The sequence continues at coordinate 1,128 of CALEJX010000107.1, read as the reverse complement.
CGCTTTATTCTCATAACTTCTATACGCTTCAGGCTTCCAAGTTCGACTATAACCTGTCTATCCTTATCTTGGTATTTGTCGTTCTTGGCGGAATCGGAAACATCAGAGGAAGCGTTATCGCAGCTATCGTGCTTGTTCTGCTCCCTGAAATGCTCAGAAGCATCAACAGCTACAGAATGCTCATCTACTCAATAGTTCTTATCGCAATGATGATAGTAACTTCAAATGAAAAGACAAAGACTTTTATCAGCACAAATACTGCTAAGTTCAAGGCTTTGTTCAAGCGTGAAAAAGTAAAGGAGGCTGAGTGATATGGCACTTCTTGAAGTAAAAAACCTCGGCATCTCATTCGGCGGACTCCGTGCAGTTGACGAGTTCAGCATAACTATTGAAAAGGGTCAGCTCTATGGTCTTATCGGACCGAACGGAGCAGGAAAGACCACTATTTTCAATATGCTCACAGGCGTTTATAAGCCAACAGACGGCACTATCGTCCTTGACGGAAAGAACATCACAGGCAAAAGCACTATCGAGATAAATCGTGCAGGCATTGCCCGTACTTTCCAGAACATCAGACTTTTCAAGGAGATGTCCGTGCTTGACAACGTAAAGGTCGCACTTCACAATCACTATAAATACAGCACTTTTGAGGGCGTGTTCAGACTTCCAAGATATTTCAGACTTGAAAAGGAAATGGACGCAAAGGCACTGGAGCTTCTGAAAGTTTTTGAGCTTGACGACAAGGCGGGCCTGCTTGCTTCGGGACTTCCATATGGCGATCAGAGAAAGCTTGAGATCGCAAGAGCCCTTGCAACACAGCCAAAGCTGCTGCTTCTTGACGAGCCTGCTGCGGGCATGAATCCAAACGAAACAGCGGAGCTTATGGATACTATCCGCTTTGTAAGAGATAATTTTGATATGACGGTGCTGCTTATCGAGCATGATATGAGCCTTGTTTCAGGTATCTGTGAAAAGCTGTCAGTGCTGAACTTCGGTCAGCTTCTCTGTGAGGGCAAGACAGCGGAAGTGCTGAAAAATCCTGAAGTTATCACCGCATATCTGGGCGAATAAGGGGGTAAGTAAAATGGCAATGTTGGAAATCAAGGATCTGCACGTCAATTACGGCAA
>CALEJX010000106.1 GCA_937898375.1 uncultured Ruminococcus sp. | reverse complement strand
AGAGGGCAGAGCTAAATCTTCATATTATGTATCTGTTATCACAAACGCCTACAGAAAGGCTATGGATATATATAAGGCTGACCCTGAGCATTTTGAACTGCCACAGTGGCTTAAAGACGAAGTTTTCAAGGTAAGCCACAGAGCGTACTGCACAGGATTTTTCTTTGGTCACCCAAAGGAGAGCCAGTATTACGAAAATGGCGGATATATTCGTGAATATGACGTTGTGGCTGTGGTTGACGGCTGCAGCGGTGGAAAAATATACTGCACACAGAAAAACAAATTCAACAAGGGCGATGAGGTTGAAGTGCTTTCACCTGTGGGCAGCCCTGTGAAGTTCACAGTGGAGGAAATGTTTGATGAATACGGCAACTCCATAGATACTGCAAACCATGCGGCTATGAAGATGTCGATCAAATCAGATCTGACGTTCCCTGAACATTCTATAATTCGTATGAAAAAATAGCAAAAAGCCATGTGATTTTTCCACACATGGCTTTATTTTACTTCTTTTTCTTATCAGTTTCTTCAGACAACGGGTTTGATTCCATAGCTTGCTTGATGTTCTCGTTAGACAAATGGGTGTATATCTCAGTGGTCGCAATGCTTTTGTGACCGAGGATATCTTTCAGCACAAGAGTATCTACGCCGCCGTGCTGGTACATTAGCGTTGCGGCCGTATGCCTGAGCTTGTGCGTGGTAATACCCAAATTGCTAAGGCCTGCACGCTGGAGCTGTTCTTCCACTATCTGCTGAACACGGCGTTTGTTTATTCTTGTTTTATTTGCCGACAAGAAAATGGCAGTTTGTTCCACGTGCGGACGGGTAGTGTCAATATACTCATCAAGCGCAGAAACGCAGGCGTCATTAAGGTAAATAATGCGCTCCTTGCGGCCTTTGCCGAGGACACGCAAAGTTCTGTTATCACGGCTGTAATCGCTCAAATTCAAGCCCACAAGCTCGCTCAAACGCATACCGCAGTTAAGAAACAGGGTTATGATACAATAATCACGCACCTGATTTTTAGAGTCGATATTGCGCAAAAGTTCAAGACTTTGTTCAAGAGACAGATACTTGGGCAAAGCCTGATTTATATGTGGCAGCTCAAGGTCATCAAGTGGATTGTTTGAAATAAGCTTGGCTTTTTGGCAAAGATAAACATAGAACTGCTTAAGGGCGGAACATTTTCTAGCACGGGTCTTTGTGGAATTATTACGTTCGTCTTTAAGATA
>CALEJX010000105.1 GCA_937898375.1 uncultured Ruminococcus sp. | reverse complement strand
TCTTATGTCAGGAGAGTATAAAATGGAAAGACAGTTTTATGACGAATGGGAAGGCTTTAAGCCCGGCAGATGGTCAAACACTTCTATAAATCTTCGTGATTTTATCCAGAAGAACTTTACACCATATGACGGCGACGAGAGCTTCCTTGCAGGACCTACAGAAGCAACCAACAAACTCTGGGAACAGGTAATGGAGCTTTCAAAGAAGGAGAGAGAAGCAGGCGGCGTTCTCGATATGGACACCAAGATCGTTTCTACTATCACTTCACATGGCCCTGGTTATCTTAACAAGGATCTTGAAAAGATCGTCGGCTTCCAGACAGACAAGCCTTTCAAGCGTTCTCTTCAGCCTTTCGGCGGTATCAGAATGGCTATCAACGCTTGTGAGCAGAACGGCTACACAGTTGATCCTGAAGTTGTAAAGATCTTTACTGAATATAGAAAAACACACAATCAAGGCGTTTTTGACGCTTACACACCTGAAATGAAGCTTGCTAGACACGCTGCTATCATCACAGGTCTTCCAGACGCTTACGGCAGAGGAAGAATTATCGGCGACTACAGAAGAGTTGCTCTTTACGGTATCGACTATCTGGTTGAGGACAAGAAGGATCAGCTTGCTACTTCACTGGTAAGAATGACTTCTAAGAACATCAGACTCAGAGAGGAACTTTCTGAGCAGATCAGAGCCCTTGGCGAACTCAAGAAGCTGGGTGAGATCTACGGTTACGATATCTCACGCCCTGCTAAGAACGCTAAGGAAGCTATACAGTGGCTGTACTTCGGCTATCTTGCTGCTGTTAAGGAGCAGAACGGTGCTGCTATGTCACTTGGCAGAACTTCTACATTTATCGATATCTATATCAAGAGAGATATGGACAGAGGTATCCTCACAGAGCAGGAAGCTCAGGAGCTTATCGACCACTTCATCATGAAGCTCAGACTTGTTAAGTTTGCAAGAACACCTGAGTATAACTCACTGTTCTCAGGCGACCCAACTTGGGTAACAGAGTCTATCGGCGGCGTTTCTATAGACGGCGTTCCAATGGTAACAAAGACTTCATTCAGATATCTCCACACTCTCGAGAACCTCGGCCCTGCACCAGAGCCAAACATGACAGTTCTTTGGAGCACAAAGCTTCCTATAAACTTCAAGAAGTTCTGTGCTAAGACTTCTATCAAGACCTCTGCAATCCAGTACGAGAACGATGACCTTATGAGAGTTACACACGGCGACGATTACGCTATCGCTTGCTGCGTATCTTCAATGAGGATCGGTAAGGAAATGCAGTTCTTCGGCGCAAGAGCTAACCTTGCTAAGTGCCTGCTTTACGCTATCAACGGCGGTGTTGACGAAAGACTTAAGATTCAGGTTGGTCCTAAGTATCGTCCTGTTACAGGCGATTACCTCGATTACGATGATGTAATGGCTAAGTATGACGATATGATGGAATGGCTCGCAGGTCTGTATGTAAATACACTGAACGTTATCCACTATATGCACGATAAGTATTCTTACGAGAGAGTTCAGATGGCTCTTCATGACAGAGATGTTAAGAGATACTTTGCAACAGGTATCGCAGGTCTGTCAGTTGTTGCTGACTCACTTTCTGCTATCAAGTACGCTAAGGTAAAGTGCATCAGAGATGAGGACGGCATTGTTACAGATTACGAAGTTGAGGGCGATTTCCCTAAGTATGGTAACAACGACGAGAGAGTTGACAAGATCGCAGTTGACCTCGTTAGAACATTCATGGACAAGATCAGAAAGCACCACACATACAGAGATGGTGTTCCTACAATGTCTATCCTTACTATCACATCTAACGTTGTTTATGGTAAGAAGACAGGTTCTACACCTGACGGAAGAAAGATCGGTGTGCCTCTTGCTCCTGGTGCTAACCCAATGCACGGCAGAGATACACACGGCGCTTCAGCTTCACTTTCTTCTGTTGCTAAGCTGCCATTCAGACACGCTCAGGACGGCATCTCAAACACATTCTCTATCATTCCTAACGCTCTTGGCAAGGACGACGCAGTATTCATGGGCGACCTTGATATCGAAAGCATAGCTAAGGAGCTTAACGAAGATGGGGTTTAATGTTAAAAAAGACGAGGACGAGGCTCAGGTAAACGAGCTTGTCGACGTCATTGACAGACTTATGATGGGCGGTCAGGGTCATCTTACGATAGACATTGACGAGACAGCAGAGGGTCTGAACGTTAAAACTTACAGCACTTCCGACTGCGGCGGTGACGGCAAGACGGCTTGCTGTCAGCCTACAGAAGAGGACGCTGTTGACAGAGATGAAGATTAACTCCCTATTTTAGAAAACGGCGGAGGTTCGTTCTCCGCTTGTTTTCGATAAATAATAAGAAAGGAATGTAATACTATGGCAAACTTTGAACCAACAGAGGCACAGGTAGACAACCTTATCGGTCTTCTTGACGGATATGCTGAAAAAGGCGGTCATCACCTTAATGTAAATGTACTTAACAGAGAAACTCTTCTGGACGCTCAGGCTCACCCTGAGAAGTATCCACAGCTCACTATCAGAGTTTCAGGCTACGCTGTAAACTTCGTAAAGCTTACTAAGGAGCAGCAGGACGACGTTATTTCAAGAACGTTCCACAAGAGCCTTTAATTTGAGCTTTGCCGCATAGAATGAGTTTCTTTGCGGATAATATGCACACGGGCGGTCGGCGTCGTCTTACATAGAACATCTTGTTTTATGTGGAGGAAAGCTGCCGCTCGTTTGTTGCTTTTTATGGATAGGTGTGCGGTGATATAAATTTGTGGGCGAGCAGAAAGGGTACGTCGAGGGCGATCGGTATGGATTGCATGGCATATGTCAAGCGGGGCGTTGGAGCAAGGCGGGCGAACGCTGTTCGCCCCTACCATGTGTTGTGCGTTTAATAAATGGTTGTGTGGTAACATATAAAACGAAACGTTGAGGGTGTGTGTCAGCGTACATTGTTTTTGAGCAAAACCAATGTGCAAAGTTCTGTTTGTACAGAAAGTTTGTGGGAACGGGACGGTCGTATTTCTGCAAAGCAGAAATTGCGCTGCTCCCCTACAGTTGGTGTTTCATAATGTGTGCGGATAAAACCAAATAAACAAAGTTCGGTTTATACAGAAAGTTTGTGAAAACGGGCTGTCGAGGGCGCCAGCCCCTACACATACGTTGCGAGAACGATAAGGTTTGTCGGGTAAAAAAAACAAGTTTGAATGGTTTGTTTTGCGTGGTATAAATCAATCGGGGCGTTGGAGCAAGGCGGGCGAACGCTGTTCGCCCCTACCATGTGTTGTGCGTTTAATAAATGGTTGTGTGGTAACATATAAAACAAAACGTTGAGGGTGTGGGACGTCGAGGACGCCGTCCCCTACAGAATGGTTTGCGGAAGCAGGATTGGCTGTGTTTATCATTTGTTGCTTTTGAGCCGCACCAAACGCACAAGGTTCGGTTTATACAGAAAGTTTGTGAAAACGGGCTGTCGAGGGCGCCAGCCCCTA
>CALEJX010000104.1 GCA_937898375.1 uncultured Ruminococcus sp. | reverse complement strand
ACGGACTTATCAATGCAATATTCGTATGCTTCACATATTCCTTTACCGATTTCGGCGCACCGAGCGTTGTGGGTGGAAACGTAAGCGTGCTTTCAACTGACGTTTACAAGCAGGTAATAGGACAGCAGAACTTCAACATGGGCGCAGTTGTGGGCATTTTCATGATGATACCTACTGTCATATCCTTTATCGTTGATAGGATAACAGGCAAAAAGCAGGATCAGGCGGTGTCCTCAAAGGCAGTGCCGTATGTTATAAAAAAGCACACGTCCACTGACATTATCTGCACTGTTTACTGCGCACTTGTGACACTTTCCCTTGTGGCATTTTTCGCAGTGGCATTCTATGGCTCGGTGGTAACGTTCTGGCCTTACAACAAGACGCTCACATGGAAGCATTATGACTTCTCCACAACTGCGGCAGGCTCAGGCAAGCAGGCGATATATCAATCCGTTTGGGTAGCTATATTCACCGCTGTGGCAGGAACGGCAATAGCGTTCATCACGGCATACAGCGTGGAAAAGCTGAAAAAATTTCCACGGCTTAGAAAGTGCATATATTTCTTCTCTATTGCACCAAACGCCGTGCCGGGAACAGTTATTGGACTTTCATACATACTGTTTTTCAATCCCCTTGTCTTCCCTATCGGCAACACAGGCTATGGCATAGAAAACAGCTTCAACTTTCTTTACGGCACAACGGCGATACTTGTTATAGTAAATATCATACACTATTTTTCAGTACCGTTCGTCACCGCTTCTACTGCTCTCAAAAAGCTTGACAGAGAGTATGAAACTGTGTCGGAGTCATTGAAAGTGCCTTTCTACAGAACATTTTTCAGGATAACAGTACCAATGTCCATAAATGCGATACTTGAAATGCTCACATATTATTTCACCAATGCAATGATAACAGTTTCAGCCGTTGTATTTCTCTACACACCTCTCACAAAAGTTGCAAGCATTGTGGTACTTAATGCCGACGGCGCAGGCAACGAAGCCGAAGCCTGTGCTATCTGCATGGTGATAATGGCGATAAACCTTGTTGTCAGGTTTGTTTACGAGATAATAAACAAACTTGTTATAAAGAGGACTTCACGCTGGCTGGTGAGATAAAAACAAAAATCGGGAAACAGCTTTTCACGGCTGTCTCCCGTTTTTTATGCCTGCTCCCGAATAAAGCATAAGCACAATGTCGAAGCTA
>CALEJX010000103.1 GCA_937898375.1 uncultured Ruminococcus sp. | reverse complement strand
ATCCACGGCGAACAACTTCCAAAGAACGTATTTTTCTCGGAATAGACAGCACCTTTTCAGCGTCAAGCTCTATCATCTCTCCGTTTTCGTCCTCACCGATAACAGGGAAAAAGTTGAGCAGTTCACGGACATTCTGCTTTCGTTGATCGCTGTCACCCTTGCCGCCTGACGTATCACCTGACAGGTCATTTGCAAATTCCTCAAAAATGACCAATGTTCTTGCTGGGTCAAAGTCAAATACATAGGCGTTTTCCTTAACATGAAGCACGCCGTTCTCCTGATAACGCCATGGGTTCTGACTGCGAAAAGCCGCCTGCATATACAGTGACGGAGACTTGATATTGGAAAGCATAAGCACTGCCGTCCACTCTGGTATAGTTATGCCTGTCGTCAATTGACCCACAGACAGTGTGATAGTTTTTTCATGGTGGTCGATAGCGTCACGCACTTTATCATATGAATTTTGGGTCTCATCTTCCTCAGAAAGCTTGCCGTTGCCTGCCGCAAGCACTATCTCATACTCACCAAAAACAGGGTGCGCTTTAAGCTTTCTTGCCAGCGCTTTTGCACTTTCCACACGGTCTAAAAGCCAAAAGGTATGTTTCAGTTCTGCACGAAGCTCAGGTGTGGAGAATGGGAATTTTTCTTGGGTGGTAAGCGCATCAAGAAAACGGTCAACAGATTCATCATAGACAAAATTGTACTCTTCTTTTTTCCTTTCATCATTCTTGACCGAGAAAAAGAGATTTAGGTCAAAGGCATACTCCTCCGTCTTGCCCTCTATCTCAACACCCTGCTTCAATTCCTCACGGATTATCTCTGACATCTGATATGTAAACAGATTGAGTTTTGGCAAGTTCTCATAGGGATTGTTGTGTTCCACATCAGACCAGTTTGCCTTTGCTTTCTGTTCGTCGGCGTATGTCCAGTTATAGATAGCGTCAGGTGGAAATTTATCGTTTGCAAGGGCTTTAAACGGCGTGCCTGACAAATGCAAAGTATGGTTGCGCTTTATCTGATTAAAAGCCACATCTGTTTTATAAGTGTCGACGCCCTCATGCGCTTCGTCAATAACAAGAAGCTCCCATTGCATATCCATAAGCTCTTTCAACTTTTCACGCCGACCGCCGAAATACAGAGAGTCTTTCAGATTTTGCAAGCTTACAAATTCGATACAATCACATATCTTTTTATCAAGCGTATCAATATATTGTTCACGGCTCAGCACATACTGCTTGCCCTTTAAAGCTGATACCTCGCTCACAAAACGAAATCCCGACTCTGTTCCGATAAACTTGACAAAGT
>CALEJX010000102.1 GCA_937898375.1 uncultured Ruminococcus sp. | reverse complement strand
GAAGTTCCTTTTCGAGAGAGCCGCCGTTCACGCCTATCCTTATAGGGATATTTCTTTCACGGCAGGCTTTCACCACCGCTTTCACTCTATCCATAGAGCCGATATTGCCGGGGTTTATCCTTATCTTGTCGATACCTGCTTCCACCGCCGCAATGGCAAGGCGATAGTCAAAATGAATATCCGCCACAAGCGGTATAGAAATCTTCTCTTTGATAGCAGGGATAAGCTTAACGGCTTCCATGTTCGGTATAGCCGCTCTGACTATCTCACAGCCAGCTTTTTCAAGCTCCACCGCCTGCTTAACAGAGCCTTCTATATCCGTAGACGGCACGTTGAGCATTGATTGGATATATATCTTTTTGCCGTCAAGGACAAGTCCCCCCACCTTGACAGGTCTTACATTTCTTTTATTTTCGCCTGACATAAACAGGTCCTCCTTTAAACAAGCTTGATGATATCGCTCACTGTCACCACTACCATAAGCAGGAGCAGAGCCGCCATGCCGATAGCGTGTACCATTCCCTCATGCTCAGGCTTGACAGGCTTACGGCGTACCGCTTCGATAATGAGAAACAGAAGTCTGCCGCCGTCAAGTGCAGGCAATGGCAAGAGATTGAAAATACCGATATTTATCGTCATGAACGCACCCAGCGACAGCATTGTGTCAATAAGTGACGACCAATCTATCTTGCCTGACTGGCTGTCTCTTTCGCTGTCGATAACATTGTCGATAGTGTCAACGATACCCACAGGACCGCTAAGGTCTTTTATGGAATACTTACCTCTTATAAGGTCGGCGAATGAGATATAGATAAGTCTGCCGTCGGTACAGCTCTGCTTAAAAGACTGAGTTATCACAGAGCCGACGGTCACAGCTTTTGGTGCGACCTTGAAATCGATGTGCAAGGTATTATCGTTCGTAGCAAAGGTGACATCTTTAAGCTCCACCTTTTTGCCGTCACGCTTCACCACCATATCGAACTTGCCGTCCTCATCGTTGCCAAACTGATAGGACATATCCATAGTGGTAAAAATCCTCATGCCGTTGACCTCGATTATCTCGTCGCCCACCTGCAAGCCTGTTGATTGTGACATAGCGTTATCCTCAAACCACGAGACAGTGGTAGTAGCGATGCCGTCAGACCTTGCGGTGCTGATACAAAGGATAATATATCCAAGGACGAGATTCATTATAACGCCTGCCACCACGATAAGCATTCTTCTAGGCAGGCTTTTATTACAAAACGCACCGCCGTCCTCGCTTCCGTTATCCTCGCCCTCCATGGCGCAATAGCCGCCGATAGGGAACACACGCCAAGCGTAGAGGGTATCGCCCTTTTTCTTTTTGAGAATGGCAGGACCCATGCCGATAGCGAACTCGTTTACCTTTACTCCGCAGGCTTTCGCCGCAATAAAGTGACCAAGCTCGTGTATTATTATGATAGCTTCAAAGATCAATATTGCAAATAATATACTCATTTTCTTTTTTACCTCGCATGATGACTTTGTGCGTTTGGTTTACTGATGTTGTGTATTATGTCATATGTAGGGGACGGCGTCCTCGACGTCCCGTGCCTGTTTGCCTGTTCATCTCTGCGTTATCCGCACACGGCACGTTCGCACAAATTTGTGATAAAATCGAACCATGTCGCTCGCCGAACGGGCGAACGCTGTTCGCCCCTACCATCATTTGATAGGTCATACAGATTTTTGAGAAGCATAATTTGGCTCATAATTTGCTATGCCGCAAAATCGCTCCGCTCCTCACTGAGAAATCAGCTCCTTCGCTCTCTCCCTCGCCTTTCTATCCGCTTCCAACACATCTTCCACGCACTTTATCTCTTCCCGTGGTGTATTCTCGCAGACATTCATTACTATCCTGCCAATATCCAAAAAATCTATTCTTCCCTCCAGAAAAGCCGCAACGGCTTCCTCATTTGCTCCATTCACTGCCGCAGGAATATTTCCGCCAATCGTGACGGCTTTTATACAAGCCCTCAAACAATCGAACGTATCATAGTCAGGCTTCTCAAAAGTGAGCTTTCCATAGTCTGTAAGTGACAATTTCTTAACGTCGCACTCCACTCTCTCAGGATAAAGCAGTGCATACTGTATGGGTATTTTCATATCCGGCACACCAAGCTGTGCGATAACAGAATTATCCTCATACTCCACCGCAGAATGGACAACGCTTTGCCTGTGAACAACTATCTCTATTTGCTCAGGTCTTAGCTTGAAAAGCCACATTGCTTCGATAAATTCAAGACCTTTGTTCATAAGCGTAGCAGAATCAATGGTTATCTTTCTGCCCATTGACCAGTTAGGATGGTTAAGAGCCTGCTCAACTGTCACGCCCTCTAGGTCAGCCTTTGTTTTACCAAAGAACGGACCGCCCGAAGCGGTAAGGATTATCCCTTTGAGCTTATTGCCCTCGTTTCCCTGCAAGCACTGAAAGATAGCTGAATGTTCGCTGTCAACAGGATATATCTTGACGCCTTTTTCAGCCGCCGCCTTTATAACAAGCTCGCCGCCTGCCACAAGTGTTTCCTTATTGGCAAGAGCAATGTCAGTGCCTTTTTCGATAGCCGTAAGTGTCGGCACAAGACCCACCATGCCAACAACTGAGTTGAGCATGATATCAACGCCGTCCATTCTTGCTATCTCTTTAAGCCCCTCCATGCCTGTGGATATATTTATGCCAGTGCCGTCAAGAAGCTTTTCAAGCTCTGCCTTTTTATCCTCTCGGTAGATACAAACACGCTCAGGCATAAGCTCTCTCGCCTGAGCCGCAAGCTTTTCAACGTCAGAATTTGCCGCAAGCGCCTTTACTTTAATATTATGCTTTGCAGCCACTTCTAATGCCTGCGTACCTATAGAACCCGTTGAGCCGAGTATTGTCATTGTTTTCATTTATTGTCCCTCATCTGAAAAAATAAATTCGCCCCAAGGCAAAACCGCTGGGCGTACCCTGTGCAGTGTTGCCTTAATAACGCTTAAAAGGGGTAAGCCTAAGCCTGCCCCTAAAAGTCATAATTTTCTATTTAAGTATAAGTCCCTGTGTGAACATATAGTACATAAAAGGTGCAACAAGCAGAACGCTGTCAAAGCGATCCATTATTCCGCCGTGACCCGGCATTATGTTGCCATAGTCCTTTATGCCTGTCTGTCTTTTTATTACCGAAGCTGTAAGGTCGCCCACAAGTCCGATAAGTGCCGCAAGCATACCTGCGATAAGGACGCCCAGATAGTGGATAGGTTCGCCCTTTAGTATAAACTGATAGAACAGGCTTATGATAAGCATTATTATACCGTTTGAGATAACGCCGCCGATAAGTCCCTCAACAGTTTTCTTAGGGCTTATCTCAGGGCAAAGCTTTGTTTTGCCGAAGAAAGTTCCTGCAAAATAAGCGCCGCTGTCAGCCAGCCAAGCCGCCGCAAGAGTAAGAACTATCATGAACACGCCCTTGCCGCCCAAGCCTGCCATTGTGACTAGGGTCGAGAATGAATACGGCAGAAGTATGCCCACGCCCAGCATGAAGAAAAACTCTGTATACTGAAATTTCGTATGCTCTTTAAGATAAAGCAGACACATTGCTATAACGAAAAGTCCCATGTAAAGCTTGTAGCTGAAAAAGTACAGCCAGCCGTGTCTATAGAACACAGGCATGAAAGCGTCCACAAAGGCAAACGCACAGCAAGCAATGGTCTGATACTTATGCTCTGTCATTTTTGTTGCCCTGAATATCTCATATATTGCAAGTGCAGAAATTGCGCCCACCGCAATATTGAACAAGAACGTTCCGTGTGCGATAAGCAGTATCACTGCGATAACAATGGCAACTGCCGCAGATTTAATACGGGTAGACATTTTTTACACCCCTCCAAATCTTCTGTTTCTTTCGCTGTATGCGATAACAGCCTTGTCAAGGTCGCTGCCCTTGAAGTCAGGCCACAGGATATTCGTGTAATAAAACTCAGCGTAAGCCGCCTGCCATATCATAAAGTTAGACAGCCTTTGCTCTCCGCTAGGTCTTATAACAAGGTCAACAGGGGGTATCTCCTCAGTGTAGAGATTTTTCTCTATCATATCCATGGTGATATCCTCAGGCTCTAACTTGCCCTCTTTCACCTGCTCTGCAAGCTTTCTTGCGGCATGGCATATCTCGTCCCTGCCGCCGTAGTTGATAGCAAGCACAAGCGTCATAGAGTCAAAGTCCTTTGAGTCCTCCTCAACGGAAGCCATTTTTCTTTGCAGATTTTCGCTGAGCCTTGTCCTGTCGCCTATAAAGCGCACCCTGATGTTCTCCTCGATAAAGTCCCTTACCTCGTCAAGATACTTTTCAAAGAGATCCATAATTGCGTCTACCTCGTCCTTTGGTCTTTTCCAGTTCTCGGTAGAAAACGCATAATAAGTTATATACTGTATGCCAAGCGCCTTGGCGTGTCTTGTTATGGCACGAAAGGTCTTTGCACCCTCTCTGTGACCGAACTTTCGGGGCATACCCCTCTTTTTCGCCCACCTGCCGTTGCCGTCCATGATAACGCCCACATGAACAGGCACAGACACATTCTCCCCAAGGCTTATCTTCTCATTCTTCGCCATGGCTTAGATAGAGAGTATCTCTTTTTCCTTTTCGGCAACGTGACCGTCAACTTCCTTAACGAACTTGTCAGTAAGCTTCTGGATCTCGTCCTCGCAGTCCTTAAGGTCGTCCTCTGTGATCTCGTTGTTCTTCTTCATTGCCTTGAACTTTTCCATAGCGTCACGTCTGATAGAACGGATAGCGACCTTGCACTCTTCGCCCATTTTCTTGATATCCTTAACAAGCTCCTTACGTCTGTCCTCAGTGAGCTGTGGGAAAGTAAGTCTGATAACAGTGCCGTCGTTCTGTGGATTGATGCCGATATCAGAAGCCTGGATAGCCTTTTCTATCGACTTCAGAGTTGACTTATCCCATGGCTGTATAACAAGCACTCTTGCCTCAGCAACAGATACCGCTGCCATTTGTGTAATAGGAGTCATTGAGCCATAATATTCTACCTCGACCCTGTTGAGTACGGACGGATTAGCTCTGCCTGCTCTGATGCCTGCAAAGTCCGAAAGCATAACGTTTATGGATTTTTCCATTTTTGTCTTAGCATTTTCCTTGATCTGTTTCATATTCAAACGATCCTTTCTTGATTATCTTTATTATTTTACGAGAGTGCCTATATTTTTGCCCATGCAAGCGTCATAGATATTGTCTGGTCTTGCAAGGTCGAAAACGAGTATCGGGATATTGTTGTCCTTGCACATTGCCGCAGCAGTTGAGTCCATTACCTGAAGACCCTTTGCAAGAATATCAGCAAATGTAAGTGTGTCATACTTGACAGCGTCAGGATACTTGTGAGGATCCTTGTCATAAACGCCGTCTACCATGGTAGCCTTAAAGAATATGTCAGCCTCTATCTCAGCCGCTCTCAGCGCAGCAGCCGTATCAGTTGAGAAGAACGGGTTACCAGTGCCGCAGCCGAAAATAACTACTCTTCCCTTTTCAAAGTGACGCATAGCCTTGTTTCTGATGTAAGGCTCAGCAACGGCAGGCATAGAGATAGCTGTCTGTACTCTTACTTCAAGTCCACAGTTTTCAAGGCCGTCAGCAACAGCAAGTGCGTTCATGGCAGTTGCCAGCATACCGATATGGTCGGCTCTTGTTCTGTCCATAGCGCCGCTTGATCTTCCTCTCCAGAAGTTTCCGCCGCCTACAACTATACCTACCTCAACGCCGGCGTCAACGCATTTTTTTATGCTCTTGCCAAATGAAGTGATAACGTCATAATCAAGACCCATTTTCTTGTCGCCTGCGAGAGCCTCGCCGCTCAACTTGAGCAATATTCTCTTATATTTAGGTTCCATATTTTCAAAGTACTCCTTATGCACATATTTTCTTATATATTATACATTATTTTCAGCAGATTGTAAAGAGGAAAAACACCAAAATCAGCCCTTTATTATCTTCACAAAAAAGTTTCTTGTTCTCGGGCCGTCGAACTCAGCGAAATAGATACCCTGCCAAGTGCCGAGAAGAAGCTCGTTATCCTCGATGATAACAGTTTCCGAAGCACCAACACAGCTTGACTTCATGTGAGCGTCAGAGTTGCCCTCAGCGTGACGAAACTGCGGTCTGTTTGGGAAAGTCTCCTCCAAAGCATAAATAAGATCCGTCTTTACGTCAGGGTCGGCGTTCTCGTTTATTGTTATCGCTGCCGTGGTGTGTGGACAGAATACCACTGCAATGCCCCCTGTCACGCCCGAATCTGTGACAGCCTGCCTTACATAGCTTGTGATATTGTAAAGTCCTCTGCGTTCTGTCTTGATAGTGTATCTTTTAAGCATATGTTTCCGTCCTTTCAATGATAACTCTCCATGAGGTGGCGTTGCCCTAGCTCAGAAAATTTGACTCAGTTTCATTTCTGCTCGGTCTGCCCATAAGATTTTTAATAGCGTTTGCCGCAGGCTCGCCCTCAAAAAGCACCTTTGCAAGCTGCTCTGTGATAGGCATTTCAATACCCATTCTCTTTGAAAGCTCCCATGCGTTTTTGGTGCAAATATAGCCCTCGACAGTACCTACCTGTCTTACAGCCTCCTCAGGAGTAACGCCCTTGCCTATGAGGATACCCGCACGGCGGTTTCTGCTGTGCATTGAACAGCAAGTAACGATAAGGTCGCCTATGCCGCTAAGTCCGCCGAATGTATCTATCTTTGCGCCCATTGCAACTCCAAGGCGTGATATCTCTCTGATACCCCTTGTCATAAGTGCAGCCTTTGTGTTGTCCCCAAGTCCAAGTCCGTCGCAAACGCCTGCCGCAAGAGCGATAACGTTTTTCAGCGAACCGCCTATCTCACAGCCCATAACGTCATCATTCACATACACTCTGAACGTATCGTTAGAAAGCGTGTTCTGTATATAGTATGAAACTTCTCTGTCGTCAGAAGCAGTAACCACAGTAGTGGGAACTCCTCTTGCCACTTCCTCTGCGTGAGAAGGACCCGTCAGCACCGCAACATGATTGTTTGGAAAGCACTCTTTAGCCACACAGCACATAGTTTTAAGACTTCCGCCCTCAAGACCCTTTGCAGTGTTCACAACTATAGTCTTGCTCTCAAGATAAGGCACAACGCTTTCGCAAACTTCTCTTAAAAACGGTGAAGGTATGCCGAGTATCACCATGTCTTTATCTTTAACACAGCTTATATCCGTTGTAAGCTCTATAGTCTTGTTCACCTGAACGCCAGGAAGCTTTGCTTTAAGCTCGCCTGTTCTCTTGATAGCGTCTATCTCGTCCTGAAACTTTGACCATACTGTTACCTTGTGTCCTGCATTGTCGCACATTATCGCCAGCGCAAGACCAAATCCGCCTGAACCGAGTATAGTAATATCTGCCATAATAAAACCTCCCTTACGCCTTTTTCTTGCTTCCAAATTTGTTTTCAGTGCCGTTCATAAGGCGTTTGATATTAGGTCTGTGCATATAAATGATAAGCAGACCGATAGCCGCAGCCATAAGAGTGTTTGCAAGAACGCCGTCGCCCTTTGTGATAAAATGCTGAACTATAGGCGTAAAAACAGGATATGCAACAGCGGCGCATATAGACCCTACAGACACATATTTTGTTGCCGCAAGCACGATAGCAAAGACCGCTACCGAGAATGCGCAGGTAAGAGGGTCGATAGCGATAAGGGTTGTCGCTGCGATAAGAACGCCCTTTCCGCCGTGAAAACCGTAGAATACAGGGAAAATGTGTCCAAGCATTACAAAAAAGCCTGCAAGATATCCGATAAACTTATCGTCATGGAAAAATGTCACACCGAAGCCGTTTGTCACCACAAGGCGGCAGATAACTACCGCAAGCACGCCCTTTGCAAGGTCGCAAACAAGTGTCGCCGCCGCAGGACCTTTTCCGAACACTCTAAGAACATTCGTCAAGCCTGCGTTGTTGCTGCCGTAATCACGGATATCCTTGTGCTTCAAGGCTCTGCACACGATTATGGCAGAATTAAGGCTTCCGAAAAGATAGGAAAAAATTATAGTGAATGCCAGACTTAAAAATATGTCCACAAAATAACCTCCAGAAATTTATTTAACGTCGTCCTTGTCACGCTCTCTTATCTTGAAAACGATAGGCGTGCCCTCTAGTCCAAAGGTCTCTCTTATCTGATTTTCAATATAACGCTGATAGGAAAAATGATACAGGTCGGCTCTGTTTACAAAGAACACGAATGTAGGCGGCTTTGTAGAGACCTGCGTCATGTAGTATATCTTCAGTCTCCTGCCCTTGTCAGACGGCGGCTGTACCCTCTGAGTAGCATATGCGAGAACATCGTTAAGTCTGCCTGTTGGTATTCTCACAGAGTTCTGTTCTGCAACGAACTTGATAGTATCAAAAAGCTTGTCCATTCTCAGACCAGTTTTTGCAGAGATGAACACAAAAGGCACATAGCTCATGAAGCTGAAATCGTCTTGGAGCTTTTTCTGGAAGTCGCTCATAGTATTAGTTTCTTTCTCGATAGCGTCCCACTTGTTCACCGCAACAACGCAAGCCTTGCCCTTTTCGTGGGCATAGCCTGCCACCTTTGAATCCTGCTCTGTAAATCCTACAGTTGCGTCAATAACAATGACCGCAACGTCAGCCCTGTCAACAGCCATATAGGCTCTCAGCACGGAGTATTTCTCAATAGTTTCCAGCACCTTTGACTTACGTCTGATACCAGCCGTGTCGATAAACACGAACTTGCCCTTTTCATTCTCCACCACCGAGTCGGTAGCGTCACGGGTAGTGCCTGCGATGTTGGATACGATAACACGCTCCTCGCCGCATATCTTGTTTATTATAGAGGACTTTCCAACATTAGGCTTGCCGATAACAGCGACCTTTATAGAATCGTCATCATCGTCCTCGCCATTATCCTCAGGCAGATATTTCAGCACCTCGTCAAGAAGATCGCCTGTTCCGTGACCGTGCACAGAAGAAACAGGGAACGGCTCGCCCAAGCCGAGATTATAGAACTCATACAGTTCCATAGGCGGCTCGCCCACATTATCCACCTTGTTCACGCAAAGCACGATAGGCTTGCCTGATTTAAGAAGCATCTGTGCCACCTCATAGTCAGTGGCAGTAACGCCGCATTTAAGGTCTGTCACAAGGATAGTGACATCAGCTTTCAGTATAGCCAGCTCCGCCTGTCTGCGCATTTGAGCAAGGATAATATCGTCAGACTCAGGCTCGATTCCGCCCGTGTCCACCAGCATGAACTCGTGTCCGAGCCATTCGCACTTTGCATATATCCTGTCTCTTGTAACGCCTGGGGTATCTTCAACTATAGAAAGTCTTTGACCGATAAGCTTGTTAAAAAGAGTAGACTTACCAACATTAGGTCTGCCCACTATCGCAACGATCGGCAATGACATATATATCGACCTCATTTCATATAAATTTGCACATTGATACATCATATAGTATAACACAATTTCTCTTGTTTTGTCAACCATACGAGAAATACAGCACCCACGTACCATAGATTTTCATACCTGACCTGTAGGGGCGAACAGCGTTCGCCCACTTTCCCTCCGCCGTGGCGGAAACAAAAAAAGAGCAGAACGACCTAAGCCATTCTGCTCTGTGTGCTTATCAAAAATTATGCT
>CALEJX010000101.1 GCA_937898375.1 uncultured Ruminococcus sp. | reverse complement strand
AACTTGAACAAATGCTGTGCTTTGGAACGGCGATAGACGCCGAGAAGTTCTGCAATGAAAAGTCTGCTATCTTTATTGTTCTGCCCGAAGAAGATACAAGCAAGTACTTTATGGTCAGTCTGCTTATCCAACAGCTTTACCGTGAGATATTAGTCATTGCAGACGAAAACGGCGGCAAGCTTAAAAACAGAGTTATGTTTTACTGCGACGAGTTTGGAACTTTTCCTAAGATAGAGGGCGCTGAATCTATGTTCTCCGCAGGACGTTCAAGAAAAATATCCATCGTGGCAATAATACAGTCCTTTGCACAGCTTGAACAAAACTACGGCAAACAGGGTATGGAGATCATTACGGATAACACTCAGCTTACTGTGTTCGGCGGATTTGCACCAAATAGTCAGAGTGCAGAGGTGCTTTCAAAAGCTTTGGGCGAACAAACGGTATTAAGCGGTTCCGTATCAAACGGCAGGGACAGATCTCAGTCATTGCAAATGATAGGCAGACCGCTTATGACTGTGGACGAATTAAAATCTATGCCGAAAGGACAGTTTATCGTTATGAAAACAGGAACACACCCGATGATAAGCAAGTTAAAACTGTTCTTTAAATGGGGTATCAAGTTTGAAGAAGAATACAAACTTCCCGATAAGACCGCCCGTGCCGTTTCATACAAAGAGCGTGATGAACTTATCCGTGACGTTGAAGTGAAATATCCGCAGAAGAAAAAAGAGATTCCGATAGAATATGAGGAGCTGACAGCAAAGAAAAAGACAACTGTTAAAACGTAAAAGGAGCTGATGCATATTGATATTTCCAAGAAGGATCTACGACTTAGGACTAAGCCACAAGTCTGTGGCTGTGTACTGCTATTTGGCAAACCGTGCAGACAAAAACGGAGAATGTTTTCCCTCTGTACGCAGGATAGCAGAAGATCTGAGCATACACAAAAGCACGGTGTATCGGGCGTTTACGGAACTTGAAAACCGTGGATTGTTAGAACGGACACCTCGCTATCATATCCAAGGCGGACGCCGCAGTTCGCTGTACAAGATAAAGGGAGAGATAACAAAGGCAGGAGGTGGTGCGGATGTTTGATTGGATCTCAGAGGCCATTGACTGGATAAGCGACGGTATCTCATCGCTTTGGGACAACACAGTTGGTGCTGCCGCTGATGCGATAAGCGACGCTATTTGGGATATTATGTTTGAATGGATTTTCAATAAGGTGTATGGTCTGATAGCGGAACTATTCACATTTATTAACGAGACTGCAACGGATATTTTTGCTTTGTCCTGGGTACAGGTTTTTGTCGGACTGTTTGGCAGTTTTGCGTGGATGCTTTTTGTCTGCGGACTTATCGTAGCTGTGTTCGATACGGCTGTCGCTTATGAATCGGGGCAGGCGAACATCAAGAACACCTGCATAAATGTGCTGAAAGGCTTTATGTCGGCAAGTCTTGTGACGGTCGTTCCCCAAAGGCTTTATTCGTTCTGCGTCAATATGCAGGGTACATTTGCATCTGAACTGCTTGGAAACTTCATATCCGGAACAAGCGACACGATGGCGGACACCGGACTTGCGGTCATATTTGCTCTTGCTTCAGATATTTCGCTGTTCAGTCTCTTTTTTATGATCTTATTCGGTTACTGCACGGTGAAAGTTGTGTTTGCAAACATCAAGCGAGGCGGCATAATGCTTTGCCAGATAGCTGTCGGGAGCTTGTATATGTTCGGAGTTCCGAGGGGCTACACAGACGGATTTTACGGCTGGTGCAAGCAGGTCATAGCAACCTGCCTGACGGCTTTTTTGCAGACAACGATCTTGTATATCGGACTTCTGACGTACACTCAGCACCCATTGCTTGCGGTAGGGATATGTCTGTCGGCTAACGAAGTGCCGAGGATAGCTCAGATGTACGGGCTTGATACCAGCGTTAGAGTCAATATGATGAGTGTTAGTCATACTGTTTCTATGGGCAGTAAAGCTGTTGGTTTGATTAAAGGAAAGGCTTGATTTCAGTTTGACATTCAGCATACTTTGTAGTATAATGAAGAAAATTTGATAGAGCCGTAAATCGGAATTTTCGGAGGCGAACATCATGGAGATAGAATATAGAAAATTAAGTGAAAAAGAACTGGATGTATTTATCGAAATGAGAATAAATCAGTTAAGAGAAGAAGGGGCTAAAGAAGATATCGACTTAAAACCTGCATTATTGGATTATTATAAACGTCATATGAAGGATGGTACATTTGTTTCGTGGCTGGCATTGGATGGAAATAATATAATAGGAACCAGTGGAATGTCTTTTGTTGAGAAACCACCGTATTTTGGATGCCCAAGTGGAAAAATTGGTTTACTCTCAAGTATGTTTACTAATCCAAATTATAGACGAAATGGAATCGCAAAAGAACTGCTTTCTCGTATTGTCAATGAAGCTAAGCAATATGGATGCGGAACAATACAGATCACAGCTTCAGATATGGGAGTTAAACTTTACACTGACTTTGGTTTTGAGCATAACGGTAATTTTATGCAATATAAACTTTGATGTAAATTCCAGTTTATTTAACAGTATAATAAAGTATTTATGTAAGTACAGTCAAGTCAAAAGCTTGGCTGTAA
>CALEJX010000100.1 GCA_937898375.1 uncultured Ruminococcus sp. | reverse complement strand
GCCGTCAGGCATTTATGAAGCAGACGAGTTCTTTGACGTGCTGAGAGAAGAACCCCTCGATAATTGGTACGAGATAGGAAGCGTTATAACTATCGCAGACGCCTGCCTTGATACCAACTTGTCAGAAGCTTCTGATTATCTTCTCGCTTCTCAGCTTTCAGAAGCAGGCATTGTCCTTATGAGCAGATGTCAGGAAGCCACAAAGCAGGAACTTGACGATACCATAGCACACCTTGAAGCAGTGCAGAAAAAGTTCCATTGCCACAGAATGACTAAGCCTGAGATAATAATGAAAGATTGGTCGGAGCTTACAGACGAGGATATGGAGAGGATAGCAAACAGCGGCTATGAGCCTGACTCCCATGAGAAGCTGTGGTTTGACCAAGACAAGGCTTATACCTCACTGTATTTTATGAATATGAAGCTCCCTGATAACGCCATGGAGGACACTGTTAGCAAACTTATGAGCGACAGTAAATGCGGCAGGATATTCCGTGTAAAAGGCTTTATGCAAAACGCTGAGGGCAAGTGGCTTGAGCTTAACGCCACCCATAAGAACATCACTGTGAAGCCTATAGAGCGAGGTCAGGCGGTGTTTATCGTCATTGGAGAGGGGCTTGATAAGGAGCATATCGACGGCTATTTTGTGCCTGTATAGTGTCAAGATATTGTAAAATAAATGCGGATAGTATTGTATATTTATCTGGATAGTGATATGATAATATATATAACTGTAGGGGCGACCTTGGGTCGCCCGCATAATCAGAATATGCAGAAATTTCAGCACTGTAGGGGACGGCGTCCTCGACGTCCCACTCCCCTTGACGTTTCGTCTGCAATCTCAATTGTAGGTGCTGGCGTTCTCGACAGCCCATTTCTCGAACGTTATGCCATATAATCTCACACCAACCACAATAACCACACAATGTTATGTAGGGGCGAACAGTGTTCGCCCGCATTTGCTTGTCTGCACGAATTTGCGATTAGTCAGACCATGTCGCTCTCCGAACGGGACGTCGTATTTCTGCAAGGCAGAAATTGCGCTCTCCCCTACAATTGCATTTGCATTATATACCGCACAAAATAGAAAACAGACAATTTTTTTTATCAACAGGAGAAATCAATGACATACAAAGAAATAAGGAAAAACAAGGAAATAAAAGCATTTATAAAAAGAGCTGGGATAAATCTGACATCTCTGGGCTTTACAGACCATTCAGAGGTGCATACCACCCTTGTGGCAGACAGGGCCGCCGCAATACTCAAAGAGTTCGGCTATGACGAGCATACAATAGAGCTTGCAAAGATAGCAGGATATATGCACGAGATCGGCAACGCTGTCAATCGTACCCACCATGCCGAATACGGAGCTATACTTGCAAACGATATCCTCAAAGGCACTGATATGCCCTTGGAAGACAGGGTGACTATAGTTTCCTGCATAGGAAGCCATGACGAAACAACAGGCGGAGCAACAGACCCAGTGTCAGCCGCAGTGATAATAGGGGATAAAACAGACGTGCGAAGAAATCGTGTGTCAAATAAGGACAAGTCCTCTTTTGATATCCATGACAGGGTGAACTATGCGGTAACAGAAGCGAGCCTAAAGATAAATGCCGATAAAAAGGTCATATCGCTTAACTTGCAGATAGACGAAAGTATTTGCACAATGTATGACTATTTTGACATTTTCCTACAGCGTATGCTTATGTGCAGAGGTGCGGCAGGCACTCTTGGAGCGAAATTCAAGCTTACTGCAAATGGAAGCAAGGTGCTGTAATTTAACTAACAAACTATGTAGGGGCGACCTTGGGTCGCCCTTTTTTGTTACAAAATTGCAATATCTGTATATTTGTGTATTTTACAAACCATGTAGGGGCTGGCGCCCTCGACAGCCCATTTCTCGAACGTTATGCCATATAATTTCACACCAACCACAATAACCACACAACGTTATGTAGGGGCGAACAGCGTTCGCCCGTTTCTGTTACACGACAACTCCCACGATATCCGCACAATATTTCTCACCACACCTTGGCGGTAAAACACCACTTTGTCGCTCTCCGAACGGGCTGTCGAGGGCGCCAGCCCCTACAATAATGTTGTGCGGATATTGAAAATTGTGCAAAAAAAGGGACGACCCAAGGTCGCCCCCTCATTTTTATTCAGTGGTGCAAATTTATATCATATCGCAATGTATGGCGTAAAATGCCCGTCACGGCGAGTGACTATTTAACTGTCTTTTCAGTATAAGCGCCATAATAGTTCACACCATTGTATTTTCTGTATGCCCTTATCCTTAACGTTGTAGTGCCTGACAGATTTTTTGCGGTGTAGCTTTTGCCTGATGTTTTGGTAAGCTTTTTCCAGCTGCTTCCCGACTTGACGTATACCTCGTAGCCTGTGGCTTTTGATACCTTGTTCCATGCAAGTGAGATGTTGCTTCCCGAACGCTTTGCCGTTGTGACAGTGACGTTCGCAGGAAGCGTGCAGGTAACGAGCTGTGCATACTTGCTGTATTGCATAACATTGTCGCTTACATAATATGCCTTTACTCTGTATGTGTACATAGTGCCTGATGACTTGCCAGAGTTTGTGTAGTATGGATATGCAGTGTCGCCAAGCTTCTTGTAGCTGTCTGTGGTGTCTACCCACTGATAAACGCTGTAGCCTGAAGCACCGTTTACGCTCTTCCATGAGATAGTGTTGGAGCTTGATGTGTTCACTGATGAGGAGATACCCTCCGGCATAGTTGCAGGACGAATTGTGATGTCCTTTTCAGTGTAGCCGCCGTAGTAGTTAGTTCCATTGTAGTTTCTTATGGCTCTAACTCTAAAACGATATGAGCTGTTCTGTGAAAGTCCATTAACTGTGTAGCTCGTTCCCGAAACTGTGGAGAGCGTTCTCCATGAGCCGTTTGTGTATTCCTCTACCTGATAGCTCGTAGCCTTTGATACCTTGTTCCAGTTAAGTGTTATGGAATCAACGTCAGTGGTGCAAAGAGCGTATGATACGTTTGCAGGGAGCGTGCAGGTGGTGAGCTCTGAGGAGTATGCTCCCTCGATACGCTGTCCGTCAATGGTGTTGTATGCCCTCACCTTGTATCTGTACATTGTGCCTGTGCTTTTCTTTGAGTTTGTGAACTTTGTTGAGGTGGTGGTGCCAATGAGCTTGTAGCTGTCGGTTGTGCCTATCCACTGATAGACCTCATAGCCTGCCGCACTTGTTGAGGTGTTCCATGTTATGGTGTTTGAGGTGGAAGTGTTTGAACTGCTTCTTATGCCTGTCACTGCGCTTGGTATGTCAGTGACCTCAGCGTTCACATAAGTGTAGCCGCCGTCATAGTTTATGCCCTCGTAGTTTCTTCTTGCCTTTACCCTGAACATATTAACGCCGTTCTGAGTGATACCGCTCACCTTGTATGATAAGCTTGAAGTAGTTCCTACCTGCTTCCATGCACCATTCACATACTGCTCAACAATATAGTCAGTAGCCTTTGATACCTTGTCCCAGCTGAGAGTAATAGAAGTTCCTCTTGCGGAGGCGGATATCTTTGAAATGTTTGCAGGAAGCGTGCAGGTTGTGAACACCTCGGAGTAATCGCCGTAAACACGCTTGCCCGAAGCGTCACTGTAGGCTCTCACCATGTATTTGTACATAGTGCCTGTAGATTTGTTCGAGTTTGTAAAATATGTATTCTTTGTATCGCCTATCTTTTTCTTGGTTTTGTCGCTGGGGCTTGTGCCCTGATATACCTCGTATCCTGTTGCGTCAGAAGCTCCGTTCCAAGCGAATGTGTTGGAAGTGGAGGTATTTGACACTGAGATAAGGTCGGATACATAAAGTGGAAGCTTGCCTGCATACCATACGTTCACGTCAGTGTAGGCAGAAATGCCCGAAACAGTGCCGCTTCCTGAATATTGCCACATATCCATGCGCTGGTCATAGTTTGTGTTTTTGGTGTAGTGAGCGAGCCATATAGGATATTTCTTGCCAAGCCCTGCTCCATCAATGTAGTAGTTCAGCCATGTGTAGTTTGCATAAACGCCTGCGCTGTAGCCTGACTTTATGATAGTGTCGCAGAAAGCCGTGCAAAGAGCCGTCTTTTGCGCTTTGGAAAGTCCTGCGTTGTCAAGCCTGCCCGAATCGTAGTCAACAGCCTCGATATCGTAATAAACAGGCATTTGGAGCTTGTAGCCCTTTATCCTGTCAAGAACGAACTTAGCCTCTGCCTGAGCCTCGGCGGTGGTTATCGCCTGAGTGTAGAAATATACGCCCACTTTAAGCCCTGCCTTGGTCGCTCCGTCAAGATAGGTCTTGAAGCGAGGGTCTTCCACAAGCGTTCCTGCACTGCCGTAGCCACGGTAGCCTACTCTTATGATAACGAACTCAACGCCGCTGTTTTTTACCTTTGACCAATCTATATTGCCTTGATAGTATGAAACATCAATGCCATAGACCTTTGAAACGCCGTTAAATCTGCTCTGATGAGTAAGGCTGTCAGCACCCCACAGGGCGGACATGGTCATAACCCCGTAAGGGTCATTGTTTTCAAGATATTTGTGATACTCAGGGTCGTCCTCAGTGACAGGCTCTAAAAGTCCGTCGTCCTCAACATTGCCTGCCGCATATGCAGGTCTTGATATTTGGATATCATTTGACGACTCGCTTGACGCACTGCTATCCTCTGCCGCATACACGAACGGCACAGACTGAGCCATTATTGCCGCTGACAAGACCATACCCGTCAGCTTTGGAATAAACTTCATAATTTCCTCCCGTAGAACTGTAGGCAGAACTAACATTTTCTCTGCCTTTTTATACGAATATTTTTACACACCCTTTATTATAGCCCCTTTTCAGCCCATTGTCAAATTTGCAGTTATACAGATAAATACAAATCAGTTATTTTAAAGTAAAAGCATTGTGCTTAATTTGAGATATATGTAATAATAAGTAAATAAAGATGTTCATGATACACAAGAATGAGGTTAAAATTTTGTATGTTATGATATGCCCAAAATGGCACTGCAAGGCACAGATAATGAGAATAATCAGCATTTTAGTTGGCATAATAATGGAGAAAAACATCAAAAGGAGCGCAGAAAAATGGATATATCAAAACGAAACGCAGTTAGGATAATCTCTTTTACGGCGGCTATCGTGGGCGTGCTTGCGGTGAGAAACATACAGCTCATGAGCAGTGAAAAAAAGGCTTTACGCACCATGAACTACACCTATTCAAGAGCCATGGGCGACCTGTGCGACGCAGTAGAGAACGTGAGCGATACCCTTGAAAAGGAGCTTTACGCAGGCTCAGGCAAAATGCACCGATCACTTGCGGTGAAGCTTTACAGAGAAGCGTCCTCTGCAAAGGCGGCTTTGGCACAGCTTCCTGTAGAGGAGCTGCAGCTTGAAAACACCTACAAATTTCTCTCACAGGTAGGAAACTATTCCATGGCAGTGAGCGAGAAGCTTATGAACGGCGAGGAGATAACAGACGAGGAGTATGAGAACATATCCTCGCTCTATGACTTTTCCAAAGAGCTTTCACAGGATATGTGGGAGCTTGAAAGCTCAGTGAACAGCGGTGAGATATCCCTCACACAAACAGGCTCACAGCAGAGCGACCCGCCCACAGTGACCGAGGGCTTCTCAGACTTTGAGGGAAGCTTTGAAAGCTATCCAAGCCTTATTTATGACGGACCATTCTCAGACAATATCCTAGAGCGCACCCCACGCATGACATCTCAGGCGGAGAACGTTTCTCAGACCAAAGCCCTTGAACGCTGTTCCTTGGGGCTTAACATGAACTCCACAGTGTTCACAGATATCTCAGACGTAGAGGGCAAAATGCCGTGCTGGAGATTTACAAACGAGGATAAAACAGTGGCTTGCGAGGTGACAAAGCAGGGGGGTTATATCTCATACTTCCTCAAAAGCCGTATCAGCGAAAGCACCGAGCTTACAAACGAGCAGGGCGTAAAGGCGGCAGAGGATTTTCTCGATGACCTTGGCATACTGTCCATGCAGACCACCTACTATGAGAATATCGACAATGTTCTTACAGTGAATTTTGCTTACAATGACCTTGACGTATGCTGTTACACCGACCTTATAAAGGTATCAGTAGCAATGGACGACGGGGAGATACTTGGCTTTGACGCAAAGGGCTTTTTGGTGAACCACTATGACAGAGATATCCCCGAAGCGGATATATCCCAAAGCCGAGCAAAAGAGAGCGTGTCCCCACGTCTTGAAATAGTATCAAGCAGGCTTGCACTTATCCCTACCGACGGATTGGAGGAGAAGCTGTGCTATGAGTTCAGGTGCAGGGCAGAAAACGGCAGGAACGTGCTTGTGTATATAAACGCACAGACTGCTGAGGAAGAGCAGATACTCATTCTTGTGGAGAGCAAGTCAGGAACGCTGACTGTATAAAGGAGGATAAAAATGTCAGATTTCAGAAATTCAAAGACCAAGGATAATCTTATGAGAGCCTTTGCAGGTGAAAGTCAGGCACGAAACCGCTACACAATGGCGGAGGAAAAGGCAAGACAGCAGAAGCTTTATGTGCTTGCCGACCTGTTCAAATTCACAGCGGATCAGGAGAAAGTTCACGCAAAGATATTTTACGAACATCTCAAAGAGCTGTCGGGAGAGAGCGTGTTTGTTGACGGCGGTTATCCTGTGGATATTTCAGAGGATATGTGTACTTTGCTTGGCATGGCAGACCACAACGAACATCAGGAATCAGATGATGTTTACCCTGCATTTGCAGAGGCGGCAAGGCAGGAGGGTTACGGCAAGATAGCGCAGGATTTTACGAATATCGCAAAGATAGAGAATGTTCACGGCAAGCGTTTTGCGGCATTTGGCAAGCTTATGAAAGAGGGCAAGCTGTTTTCGTCCTCGCAGTCTGAGACGTGGATATGCTTGAACTGCGGTTATATAATGGAGGGCACGCAAGCCCCTGAGAGGTGTCCTGTTTGCGGAGAAGCGCAGGGATATTATATCAGGCTGTCAATGGCTTCATGGGGAAGCAACTGTAATTGTGGTAATTGATCTTTGGTGCGGTACGGCTGAAAGGCTGTGCCGCATTTTTGTTTGCATTATTCACAATTATATGTTATAATAAAAACAACTGCGATAAAACACGAAAGGACTTGTGATAATTGATATATCTTGATAATGCCGCCACCACAAAACCTTGTGATGAAGCTAAAGCGGCGGTAATGAAAGGCTTGGAAGTCTTTGGCAACCCCTCTTCTCTCCATAGAGCCGGTCTTGACGCTGAGCTTCTTGTTTCTGACGCTCGTGAGACCATTGCGGACGCTCTCGGTGTGACCCCCGATGAGGTCTATTTCACATCAGGCGCTACCGAAAGCAACAACACCGCCATTTTCGGAGCTTACAAGGCTCGCGGAAAACGCAAAAAGCGTGTTGTCATATCTTCGGTCGAACACCCTGCCGTGAAAAATCCTGCGCAGGAGCTTGAAGATATGGGCTGTGAAGTCATAAGGATATCCCCTGACGAGAACGGCGAGATAAACGCCCGTGACATATTCGCCGCTGTGAACGAGGACACTTTTCTTGTGAGCTGTATGCTTGTGAACAACGAAAACGGCTACATACTCCCTGTGGAAAAGGCTTTTTCTATGATAAATAAAAAATATCCGCAGGTGCTTACTCACTGCGACTGTGTTCAGGGCTTTATGAAAATACCTGTGAAAGCCAAAAAACTTAATGCGGATATGATATCCCTCAGCGGTCATAAAATATACGCTCCAAAGGGTATCGGTGCGCTGTATGTGAAAAAGGGCGTTCATATACCGCCTTTTATGCTCGGCGGAGGACAGGAAAAGGGCTTCCGTTCGGGTACTGAGTCTGTGCCGCTCATATGCGGTTTCGGTGCGGCGGTGAAAAAGCTTGCGCCAAATGTATCTGCGAACTTTGAAAAGGCGGCTGATATCCAAGCCTATCTTATAGAAAAATGCAGCGAAAACGTCGATATTTTCGTAAATTCACGAAAAGGAGGCTCGCCTTATGTCACAAGCATTGCCGTAAAGGGTCTGCGCTCTGAGGTGCTTCTCCACTATCTTGAAAAGCGTGAGATATATGTTTCAAGCGGCTCAGCCTGCTCAAAGGGCAAGAAAAGCTCTGTACTCAAGGAGTTCAGATATCCCGAGCAGAACCTTGACTCCACTATCAGGATAAGCTTTAGTATCGACACCACAAAGGACGATATCGACGCTCTCATGGAGGGCATAAAGTCTGCGCAGAATGACCTGTGCAAAGTAAGGTAAATCATGCAAACAAATGTTTTGTACTGTTTATAAAGGGGAACGGCGAAAAAGGTCGCTTTGGTCATGTTTTTGACGAGGACTTTTGAAGCACGGTTTTCCAAAAGAAAGGAAAAATTTTATGAAAGAAATCATTCTCTGCAAATATGGCGAGATAGCTCTGAAAGGTCTTAACAAATCAAGCTTCGAGAGCATGATGACAAAGAGCATAAAAAGAAGACTTAGAAGCTGCGGACAGTTCAGCGTATCAAAAGCGCAGTCCACTTTGTATGTTGAGCCGCTTAATGATGAAAGCGATGTTGACATGGCGGTAGAAAAGCTGTCGAAAATTTTCGGTATCGTTAAGCTCTGCCGCTGCTGCGTTTTGGAAAAGGACATGAACGAGATACTCACAAAGTCACTTGACTATATCGAGGACGAATTGGAGACTGCAAGGACTTTCAAGGTGGACGCAAAGCGTTCAGACAAAAAATTCCCATTCAAGTCCCCTGAGATATGTATAGAAATGGGCGGAAAAATACTCGAAAGATTTCCGCACCTTAAAGTTGACGTTCATGACCCTGACGTTGTTGTAACAGTTGAGATAAGAGAAACCAACGCCTATGTTCACGCAGGTTCTATCGAGGGCGCAGGGGGAATACCTGTCGGCTCAAGCGGAAAGGCAATGCTTCTTCTCTCAGGGGGTATAGATTCACCTGTTGCAGGTTATATGATGGCAAAGCGTGGTGCGATGATCTCCGCTATCCACTTTGAAGCTCCGCCGTATACTTCCGACAGAGCTAAAATGAAAGTGGAGAAGCTTGCCAAGATAATCACTGCATACTGCGGCGATATCAACTTCTTCTGCGTGCCTTTTACAGAGATACAGGAGCTTCTGAGAGATAACTGCCCAGAGGAGCTTTTCACTATCCTTATGAGAAGGCTTATGATGGAGATAGCACAGAGGATATGCGAGAAAGAGGATATCCAAGCCCTTGTCACAGGCGAGAGCCTTGGTCAAGTAGCGAGCCAAACTATGTATGCAATGGTCTGCACAGACGCCGCCTGCCGTATGCCTGTTTTCAGACCATGCGTTGGTATGGATAAGTCCGAGATTGTGGAGATAGCAAGAAAGATAGATACTTTCGATACCTCTATCCTGCCTTATGAGGACTGCTGTACAGTTTTCACACCAAAGCACCCTAAGACAAAGCCAAACCTTGCAGACGTTGAAGCCGCTCAGAACGCTTTTGATTGGGAGCCTTATATCCAAAAAGCTATCGAGGGAACAAAGCCTTATCTTATCAGAAACGCATAGCGTATTTTCATGGCGCACACACGCCGCATGGTGTCTGTGAAAAGGTTACAAACGGGTTAAAACTGTAACAGCTTGTAGCTTAATTGTACGCTTTTTTGTACCCGAATATTGTGACGTTCCATGGTGAAAAATGCCGAAAAGCCCCGAATTTTCAGGGCTTTTCTTTGCGCCTGAAAGGGTGTTAAATGTGCTTGATAATAATGAAAAATCGGTAATTTGGTAACAAAAGTGTAACATAAATTTACGGATATTGCCATTTGTATTGGTTTTAGAAAACTGTAGAATTAATAGAATGGTCAAAAATAACCGATTTTTTATGTGCAATATATAACTAAAAGGGGTGATTATTACTATGAAATTTGCTGAAGGTGACAAAGTGGTTACAGATAGTATTGACATAGTTACAAAAAGTGTAGTAAAATATATGATAAAGAGCGGTCTGAAACTGTGTACTGCGGAAAGCTGTACAGGGGGAATGATAAGTCAGACTGTGACTTCCGTTTCGGGAGCGTCGGAAATGTTTCTTGGGGGTGCTTGCACATATACCGAGGAAATAAAGATGAAACTTCTGGGCGTGAAAAAGGAAACGCTGGAACAGTATACTGTTTATTCTGAGCAGACAGCAAGTGAGATGAGCAAGGGAGCGCTGATGCTTTTCGGTGCAGATTGTGCAGTGGCTGTCACAGGTATAGCAGGACCCAGCGGCGGCTCTGAGGATAAGCCTGTGGGAACTGTGTATGTTTCAGTGAGAAGCTGTCAGAAAGAAATAGTCAGACGGCTTGACCTTTATAAAGAATATGAGAATTTGGACAGAAGAAAGATCCGTATGCTTACAACAGAAGCGGCGCTGAGAATGGTGCTTGAACTGTATGAACAAAAGGCGGAGGCTTGAAATAGATGTCAATGGCTAATGAAACAATGAATCTGTCCGAAAAGGACGATACAAACTTTTTTATAAGAGTAGTAAGATATTTTATCCCGTGGAAGGGCGACGGAGCAGGAGAAGTGTTCAGAAAGATAGTGTTCATGTTCTCTATCGTGCTTTTCTGTGTTTCTCTTAACGAGCTTTCTGATTTTCTGAAAGCCGACGAGCAGGATCAGACCTATATGCAGGAGATCGTAAATTACGAGCCTGATTTTAGCGATGATGTTGACCTGAGCAAGAACAACGGCTCAGACGATATCGACGTTTCTGACCCTGAGGCTACAACGAAAGATAGAGAAGTTCAGGATTGGGCGAAAAAGCTTCTGAAAAGAAACAAGGACGTCGTGGGCTGGATAAAGATTCCGGGCTTTAAAAATTCCGCAGGTGATGAATATATAAACTTCCCAGTTCTTAAAGGCAAGGATAATGAATATTATCTTTACAAGAATATTGACAAGCAGTATTACGAATCGGGAAGCATTTACGCAGACGCTTGGTCTACCATAAATAAGGACGGGCAGTCTGACAATATCACGATATACGGCCACAACATGAGATATGTTGGAACTTCCTTTACTCACCTTACTGAGTATAAAAAGGGCGTTGATTTTCTTAAGAAATATCCTGTTATCGAGTTCAATACTATCTATGACAACAACTGCAAGTATGTTATCGTGGGTGCGTTCGTAACGGGAATACTTGAAAGTCAGGACGACGGCAAGCTATTCAAATACTGGACTACCAGATAT
Organism: uncultured Ruminococcus sp.; assembly: GCA_937898375.1. GTDB lineage: Bacteria > Bacillota > Clostridia > Oscillospirales > Ruminococcaceae > Hominimerdicola. Next base: position 1,255 of record CALEJX010000100.1, on the reverse strand, counting down.
TTTGACGACGCCGACTACAAGTTCGACGATTGGATCTCAGAAGTGAGAAAGCGTTCGTGGTATTCAAACGATATCGAGTGTACAGCAGACGATAAGTATATATCGCTCTCGACATGTACAAACGAGACTTCAAATCTCAGGTGGGTCATCGTGGCAAAGAAAATGACGGCTGACGATAACCTGGATCTTATAATCGATTCCTATAAAGACAAGGCAAATAAGGATATTTACTTCCCTAAGTGCTGGAGAAACGTATACGGAAACAATAAGAAATATTTCGGCTGGGATTATTGATGTTTATTACACCAAATCGGTGTAAAATAAATTTTAGCTGGCGTCAAGCTCACGGACGGCAGTGAAGACGGTTTGCATGCAGACGGTCGGAAAGGGTAATGTGATAAAAATGAAGCAGAAAAAAACTGAAGACAGCATAAAGCGAACAGCTAAGCCGTCGGTCAGGAAAGTAGGAACAATGCTGGGCAGCGGTGCGCTGGCAGTGCTGATGATCGGTACAGTAAGTATCTTCGCACTTACAAGCGGCAACAACGAGGCTCAGAAGGACACAAAAGCTGCAATAACCAACACTAAGACCACTTCTGTGACAGAAGCAGAAACTGAGAGAGATGAGACCTATACTTCAATGAACACCGTTACATGGAGAAAAGCGGGTATCAGCGAGTATGAAATGGCACAGGCAGAGTCCGAGACAACAACTTCCGCCAAAGCCACCACAACAAAAAAGACAGAAAACACTAAAAATGCAGCAAAAGAAACAAAGGTCGATAACGTAACAATGGTCGCAACTGAGATCGTGAACGTCAGAGAAAAGGCTGACAAGAACTCAGAGATAGAAGCTATCGTTGCGGCAGACGAAGAAGTTATCGTTACGGCTGAAACAAGCGACGGTTGGTACAAGGTTACATACGGCGACTACAGCGGATATGTAATGAAGGACTATCTTAAAAAGGCAGAAGTAACAACAACTTCCGCTGCAAAGTCCGAAACTACAACAGCAGCTAAGAAGTCTGAAACAAAAAAGACTACGACAACAAAGGCTCAGACAGTTAAGAAGGCTGAGACTAAAAAGACAGAAACAAAGAAAACCACAACAGCAGCAAGCTCTAACAGCCCTGTTATAAGCTACACTGATGAAGAATTTGATATGCTTTGCTACGTTCTTCAGGGAGAGGTAGGCAACTGCTCAGAGCAGAGCAAGATCGCTGTTGCAAATGTTATCATCAACAGAGTGAAAACA
>CALEJX010000099.1 GCA_937898375.1 uncultured Ruminococcus sp. | reverse complement strand
GAGGGAAAAGAAAAGCAGGTAAATTCAGTGAACATCATCGGCGCAACGCCACTTGACTTTTCAGTGAATACCAGCGTAAACTCAATAAAAAAGTGGCTTTTGGATAATGGCTTCTCATTGCAAAGCTGTTTTGCTATGGACAGCAGCCTTGATGAGATATCCACCGCACCGCAGGGGGCTGTAAGCCTTGTTATATCCTCGGACGGGATAGGGCTGGCAAAGTATCTTTTTGATACCTATGGCGTGCCGTATGTTGTGGGTGTGCCTGTGGGAAAAAGCTTTTCCAAAAAGCTTTCCGCCGACCTGAAAAGAGCAGTTTCAGCGGGCGTTTGTATCAATTCCTGCGGTGAAAAAACTGTAGAAAACGCTCATATGATAGTCACAGGGGAAAGCGTTTTTGCGGCGTCCCTTGGGGCGGAGCTTGGCGCAAAAACTGTGGCGACAGTTGGTATAAGAAACAGCGAGGTGCTGTCAGGGACGGACGTTTTCTGCGAGGAAGAAGCAGAGCTTGAAAAGCTTTTTTCACAGTATAACACCGTCATAGCAGACCCGCTTTTCAGACCCATATGCAAAGGTGCAAGATTTGTTTCACTGCCACACGTTGCATTCTCGGGAAGATGTTTTCTCAAAGATATTCCCGACCTGATAGATAAAGATGTAAGCAAAATACTTGATATATAAAAAGGAGGAACGTGCTTTCGCACGGATACTTTTATGATAAAAATAGCCGTTTACGGAAAGGGCGGAATAGGAAAATCCACTGTTACAGGAAACCTTGCCGCCGCATTTGCAAGTCTTGGAAAAAGAGTTATACAAATAGGCTGTGACCCAAAGGCAGACTCCACCATAAATCTTCTTGGCGGCGAGCCTGTTATGCCTGTGATGAATTATCTCAGAGAGCATGACGATGAGCCTGAGAGTATAGAGGAGATATCAAAAGAGGGCTACGGCGGAGTGCTTTGTATCGAAACAGGCGGCCCTACCCCCGGGCTTGGCTGTGCAGGCAGAGGTATAATCACCACGTTCAGCCTGCTTGAGGAATTGAAGCTTTTTGAAAGATACAAGCCTGACGTTGTGCTTTATGACGTCCTCGGCGACGTTGTGTGCGGAGGTTTTGCCGCACCTATCAGAGAGGGCTACGCTTCAAAGGTGCTTATCGTCACATCAGGCGAGAAAATGGCATTGTATGCCGCAAATAATATAAACAGTGCGGTGAAAAACTTTGCCGACAGAAGCTATGCAAAAGTCCGTGGTATCGTCATGAACAGGCGAAACGTTGAGGGCGAGGAAGACAAGGTCAGAGCCTTTGCGGAAAGCGCAGGACTTGATATCGTTGCAGATATACCAAGAAGCGACGATATCATCAGATGTGAGGACAAGGGCATGACCGTCATAGAGGGCGAGCCTGATTGTCAGGCGGCAAAATGCTTTTTGAAGCTTGCCCAGACCCTTTTGCAGGAGGACAATGATGACTAAAGCGTTTTACATAACGGCGGCGGAGCTTGCCCAAAAGGGAAAAGATAATATCCCTGACGAGCTTCTCTCTGCAAAGCACCTTATCTACAGCTCCCCTGCGACCTTGGCGTTCAATTCACCGGGCGCACAGGGCTTCGGCGTAAAAAGGGCAGGACTTGCAGTGCCAAATTCGGTTATGCTTCTTGTCGCTCCTGCCTGCTGTGGACGAAACACCACTATGCTCAGTGCGGAAAGCGGCTATGGGGATAGATTTTTCTATCTGCTTCTTGACGATACCGATATCGTCACGGGCAGACACCTCACAAAGATACCGAAAGCCGTGGAGGAGGTCTGTCAAAGCCTTGACTACACCCCCTCAGCGGTGATGATATGTATAACCTGCGTTGACGCTCTCCTCGGCACTGATATGGACAGCGTTTGCAGAAAATCCAGCGACCGAGCAGGCGTGCCTGTTGTGCCGTGTTATATGTATGCCCTCACAAGAGAAAAGCGTCTGCCGCCTATGGCTTCTGTGAGAAAATCGGTGTATTCCCTTTTGAGACCTCGCAAAAGAAAGTCTGACGAGGTGAATATCCTAGGCTATTTCTCGCCCTTGCAGGAGGATTGCGAGCTTTACAGCCTGCTCAAAGGCGCAGGAGTAAAAAAGATAAGAGAGATATCAAGGTGTGAAAGCTTTGAGGAGTATGAGAAAATGTCGCAGGCGAATTTCTCACTTGTACTCAATGCGGAAGCACGATATGCCGCCCAGCAAATGGAGCAGGAGCTTAACATACCTTTTATAGAGCTTGCCAGAGTTTTTCAGGCTGACAAGATATCCACACAGTATCGTCTGCTGGGTCAGGCGATAGGAGCGGAATTTGACGACAGCGCCTACTATGAGCAGACCATGGCGCTTATAGATGATTTTAAAGAAAAGCATAAAGGGCTGTGCTTTGCAGTGGGTGAGTTTTCAAACTGCGACCCTATAGAAATGGCACTTGCGCTTATAAGATACGGCTTCAAGGTGGCTGAGATATTCGGAACTGTGGGGGAGCGTAATTTCGGCTTTGTGAAAAAGATAGCCGAGCTTTCCCCTGAAACGAAGATATATTCAAACCTGTCACCAACAATGCTTTTTTATGAGCCTGACGAGAGGGTGAACGTCTATATCGGCAAGGATTGTGCCTATTATCACCCCGATATTAAAGGAGCAGACTTCAATGACGAGATACAGCCTTTTGGCTATGCAGGCGTAAAAAAGCTGTTTTGTGACATTGAAAAGGCGCTTGACAGGAAAGGAGCGGAGGATAAATGAAAAATCTTTTGAAGCTTTTGTCACCCTTTGCCCCTGACCAATCAGGTGCGGCGGCAGTGCTTTATGAGCTTGGTGGACTTATGGTAATATGCGACGCAGGGGGCTGTGCAGGCAACGTCTGCGGATTTGACGAGCCAAGGTGGTTTACCAAAAAGAGTGCAGTTTTCAGCGCAGGACTTCGTGATATGGACGCAATTTTAGGACGTGACGACAGGCTCATCGAAAAGCTTTCCAAAGCCTGTGAGCAGATATCACCTGCTTTCACCGCCATAATAGGCACGCCTGTGCCGGCTGTTATCGCCACAGATATGAGAGCGCTGAAACGAATGGCAGAGAAGAAAACAGGGCTTCCTTGCATAACAGCCGAGTGTACAGGCACGAATTACTATGACAGCGGCTCAGAACCCGTGTGGACAGAGCTTTTCAAGACCTTTGCCACCGAGAGCAAGCCTGTTCAGAAAGGCAGGCTTGGCATTATAGGCGCAACGCCTTTGGAGCTTAGTATCATAAGCCCCGAGAGGATAGCGGCAGAGTATAAGGCAAAGGGCTGGGAGAATGTAATATGCTACGGCATGGGAAGCACCCTTGATGATGTGAAAAATGCGGCTTCGGCGGAGAAGAACATAGTCTGTTCAGCGGCGGCAGTAAAGGCGGCAGAGTATCTCAAAGAAAAGTTCGGCACGCCTTATGAGATAGAATATCCGCAAAGCTGTCTGCCCGAGGAGCTAGTGCAAAAAGCTGATAGCTTTGCAGATAAAAAAGTCCTTGTGATACATAACCAAACGGCGGCTGACGCTGTGAGAAAGCTTATCACAGAAAAAAGCGGCGAGTGTCACTGCACTGCGGCAACGTTTTTTATGCAGAAAAAAGAGCTTTCACAGCAGGGCGATATTTTCCTTGCAGACGAAAGCGACCTTTGCGACAGCGCTAATGATAACTATGACGTTGTTATCGCAGACAAGACCCTCAGACGTGTTATGAAAAATTTCAGCGGCGAGTTTATAGACTTTCCGCATTTCGGACTTTCAGGCAGACTTTTGCAGGGAGAGAGTGAAAAGATATGACAGAAGAAATTATAGAGCGCCTTGAAGAATATCTCGGCTCAGAGGAGTTTGAATACGAAGCCGAAAACTGCATGGAGGAGCTTGACGAAAGCGGCGAGGGCATAAACGCAGTTGCGCCCCTGCTTAGATTTCTCGAAAGACACCCCATGGCTGATATAAGCATGACAGGCGCAGTGGTAAGATATATGGAGCAGTTTTACGGCAGAGGGTATGAGAATATTCTCATGGACTCCGTCCGCCGCAGACCCACAGTGCATACTGTAAGAATGCTGGGCAGGCTTAGAAACGCCGCCATAGATGAGGGTCAGGACAGCGAAGAGTTCGAGGACGTGCTTATAGACGTTCTCAGCAGTGAAGCCGAGGACGAGATAAAGGATACCGTCAGGGAGTTTATCTGATGAAAACTGAGATGATTCGTGTTTATGGTATCGTTCAGGGCGTGGGCTTTAGACCTTTTGTGAGCCGTGAGGCGGCAGACCTTGGACTTTGCGGCACTGTGGCAAACAAAGGATCATATGTTGAGATACACGCACAGGGCAGTGAAAAGGCTGTTGACGAGCTGAAAAACGCCCTTGAGAGCCGTCCCCCTGAGCGTTCGGTGATAATGGAGATAATCTCCGCCCATTTAGACGAACCGCCCTTTGACAGCTTCGAGATAATCGACAGCGAAAAGGAAAATGGGGATATTTTCGTATCCCCTGACATCGCAGTGTGCGAAAAATGCAAGGCGGAGCTTTTTGACAAAACAAACAGAAGATATCTCCACCCCTTTATAAACTGCACACAATGTGGTCCAAGGCTCACCATAATGGACTCAATGCCCTATGACAGAGTTCGCACCACAATGGCTGATTTTCCAATGTGCAAAGACTGCGAGGACGAATATACTGACCCTGCCACAAGGCGTTATGACGCACAGCCTGTGTGCTGTAACAAATGCGGTCCTGAGGTCTATATCATAGGCAGTGAAAAGAAAGGCGCTGAGGCTATCACCGCCGCAAGAAAAGCCGTCATGGCAGGGAAGATAATCGCCGTCAAAGGCATAGGCGGCTTTCACCTTTGCTGTGACGCAAAAAACGAGAGCGCAGTGAAAAGGCTCAGAGAGCTTAAAAACCGCCCTGCAAAGCCGCTTGCCGTTATGCTGAAAGATATTTCTACTGCAAGACGTGAGTGCAGTTTCGGCGAAGCGCAGGAAAAGCTTCTTACAGGCTGGCAGAAGCCTATCGTGCTTCTTGATAAAAAAACTAGCGGAAGCCTTTGCGCAAGCGTTGCGCCCGATAATCCCACAGTGGGAGTTATGCTCCCCTATGCCCCTTTGCACCTGCTTCTTTTTGACTATGACGACGGCGTTGAAATGACCGACAGCCTTGTTATGACCAGCGGAAACGTCCGTGGAGCGCCTATCTGCCGAAGCGATGAGGACGCACTCAGCGAGATAGCAGGGTTCTGCGACCTGATATTATCCCACAACAGGCGAATTTTGATACGCTCAGACGATACTGTTATGGACACTTTCGAGAGCAAGCCTTATATCATAAGGCGTTCAAGGGGATATGCCCCTTTGCCTGTCATGACTTCATGCGGCGATAAAGGTCAGACCCTTGCCATAGGCGGAGAGCTTAAAAACACGTTCTGTATCAGAAAGGGAAGCCTTTATTATCTCTCTTCCTATGTTGGCGATATGGCTGATATACGCACTGTAAAAGCGCTTGATGAGTCCGTTAAGCGTATGTGCGAGCTTTTGGAAGCAACGCCGCAAAACGTTGTCTGTGATATGCACCCTAAATACAATACAGTTGCATTTGCCGAGGGGCTTGGTCTGCCGCTGAAAAAAGTCCAGCACCACTATGCTCATATCCTATCCTGCATGGCAGAAAATAACTACAGTGAAAAGGTCATAGGCGTATCATATGACGGCACAGGTTACGGCTCAGATGGCACAATATGGGGTGGCGAGATACTCTTGTGCGACCGCACAGGCTTTGAACGTATGGGCAGCATAAAGCCTTTCATGCAGGTGGGCGGCGACCTTTCCTCAAAAGAGGGCTGGCGTATCGCCGCAATGATAGCAGGCTCAGCCTATGGGGAAAGTGGCGGAGAGGTCTGCGAAAAGCTTGGCATTTGCAGGGCAAAAGAGTACAAGCTTCTGTCCGTAATGGCAGAGAAAAAAGTGAACGCAGTAAGCTCCACCAGCGCAGGACGGCTCTTTGACGCCGCTTCTGCGGTGCTTGGCATAAGACGTTTTTCCACCTTTGAGGGCGAAGCTTCAATGGCTTTGCAGTTTGCGGCAGAAAAGTTCAGCCGTGAGCCGTTTGGTATTTACGAGCCTATGGAGAAGCTCACCGCCGAAAAAGAAGGCAGGATAATGCTCTGCACTCAGGCTCTTATCAAACGTCTTTGCGAGGGTATGGAAAATGGCGAGGACAAAAACCGCCTTGCCTATGAATTCCATGCACTTCTTGCGGATATGACGGCGCAGGCGTGCAGGATAATAAGCCAGCGCACAGGCGTAAAAGTCTGCACTTTGAGCGGCGGAGTTTTTCAGAACAAGCTCCTGCTTAAAATTGTAAAATGCCGTCTTGAAAAAATGGGGCTGAGGGTGCTTATCCACAGCCTTGTGCCTGCCAATGATGGCGGCATAGCTTTGGGACAAGCGTTTTATCTTAGTGAGGAACGAGGAGTGAGGAATTAAGGTATCGCCTGCGGCGATGTATCTTTTTTTCTTGGCGACCTAAAGTTGTCCCTGCAAAAAAATTGCCATATTAACATTAGTTGTAGGGGAGCGGCTCAATTTCTGTTTCACAGAAATGCGACGTCCCGCTTGTTCGGGTCTTTTTCGACACTCTTGGGCGACCTCTGGTCGCCTCTGTATCCTATTTTTGTTTTGTAAAATAGATTTAATTTTTTTGGAGGTATTTATATGTGTGTAGGTTTATCTGCAAAAGTAGTAAGTGTAAATGAGGGCACTGCCGTTATTGACGCAAGCGGTGCAAAAAGAGAGGTCTCCGCTGACCTTATTGACGATCTCGAGGTAGGGGATTACGTCATGGTACACGCAGGGGTGGCTATCGCAAAGATAACTTCTGACGATACAGAGGAAACTGACGAGATAATGGAGAGTATCCAATGAACACTATAGAAAATACAAAGGAGATAATAAGCTCCTACAAACGTGATGACGGCAAAAAGCTTCGCATAATGGAGGTCTGCGGCACGCACACCCACGAGATATTCAGGCTCGGTATAAGAAAGCTTCTCCCTGAGAGTGTTGAGCTTATCTCAGGTCCGGGCTGTCCTGTGTGCGTTACCCCTGTGGGCTTTATTGATGAAGCTTGTAGGCTTGCCCTTGAAAAAGGTGCTGTGATATGCACTTTCGGCGACCTTATAAGAGTACCCGGTACAGAAATGAGCCTTGCAGGAGCAAGGTCAAAGGGTGCTGTTATAAAGACAGTGTATTCACCACTTGACGCAGTTTCATATGCCGAAAGTCACCCAGACGAGCAGGTGGTTTTCCTAGCCGTTGGCTTTGAGACCACCACCCCCTCAGCCTGCCTTGCAGTAGAAAAAGCCAAAAAGCTGGGGCTTGAAAACTTCTCTATACTCGGCGCAAACAAGACCATGCCAAACGCCTATAAAGCTTTGGAGGGAAGCGCAGACGCATTTTTGTACCCCGGTCACGTCAACGCTATCACAGGCACAGCCGTGTGCGAGGAGCTTGTGAAAAAGGGCGTTTCAGGCGTTGTGACAGGTTTCACGGCGGCGGAGCTTTTGACGGCACTTGCCGTGACTATCCAGCTTTCTCAGACGGGCGAGCCGTTTTTCAGAAACTGCTATCCGAGAGTAGTCAAGCCAGAGGGCAACCCTGCCGCCATAAAGCTTATGGAAAAGGTCATGACCCCCTGCGACAGCGAATGGCGTGGGCTTGGCATTATACCAATGTCAGGCATGATACTCCGTGACGAGTATGCCGGCTTTGACTCACGAAAGAAATTCTCCCTGCCGAAAATAACAGGCAAGCCGAACCCAGCCTGCCGCTGCGGAGACGTTTTGCAAGGCAAGTGCAAGCCCTCAGATTGCAAAGTTTTCGGCAAGGTCTGCACACCGCTCCACCCTGTGGGCGCTTGCATGGTGTCAAACGAGGGCGCTTGCTCGGCATATTATCAGTACGGCAATTTGTAAAAAAACTATCCGAAAAGAGGAATTATTATGACAGATAAATTTGTTACCCTTGCCCACGGCGCAGGAGGAAAGCAGACCTCCGAGCTTATCGACCGTGTTTTCAAGGAGCATTTCGCTAACCCCGACCTGACAGCCGACGATGCCGCCGTGCTTTCCATGGAAAAGGGCAAGATAGCATTCACCACAGACGGCTTCATAGTTTCGCCTTATGAGTTTGCAGGAGGAAATATCGGCAAGCTCAGCATTTGCGGCACTGTGAATGACCTTTCCTGCATGGGCGCAAAGCCTTTGTATCTCTCCTGCGCTTTCGTTATCGAAGAGGGCTTTCCAATGGATAAGCTTGAGGAGATAGCCGCCGCCATGGCAAAGACCGCCAAGGAGGCTGGTGTCGAGATATGCGCAGGGGACACTAAGGTGGCAGGAAAAGGTCAGGTAGATGGTGTTTTCATCACCACCACAGGCATAGGCAGGATAATGGAAAACGCCAATACCTCAGGCAAGCTTGCCAAAGCAGGCGACGCAGTTATAGTGTCAGGTGATATCGGCAGACACGGCTGTACCATACTTTTGGCTCGTGACGAGTTCGGCATAGAAGCCGACGTAACAAGCGACTGTGCACCTCTTTGGGCAAACGTAAAGGCCATGTTCGACGTCACCAATGATATCCACGTTATTCGTGACGCAACAAGAGGCGGCGTAGGTACTGTCCTTTACGAGATAGCAGGACAAAGCGGCGTGGGAATTACCCTTGACGCTGAAAAAATACCTGTTGCAGATGAAGTAAAAGGCGTGTGCGGTATGTTGGGCTTAGAGCCATTGTATCTTGCCTGTGAGGGCAGACTTGTTATATTTGCCCCGAAAGACAAGGCGGGGGATATCGTTTCTGCCCTTAGAAAATGCAAAAACTCAGAGAACGCCGCTATCATAGGCGAAGTCACAGAGGATAACGCAGGCAGAGTTGTGATGAAGACCGAGATAGGCTCACAGACCCTCCTCCCACAGCCGGGCGGAGAGCTTTTGCCTAGAATTTGTTGATATCAAATAATGTAGGGGAGCAGCGCAATTTCTGCTTTGCAGAAATATGACGTCCCGTTTAGCGTTTGTCTGTTTTCCGTAAATTTTTGCTCTGTTACATTGTAGGGGCGAACAGCGTTCGCCCGCCTGATTTCCTCGCAAATTTATGCTGAAAGCCGCCGCATTTTGGAATATTGAGCCCCCAAATTGTGTGGATACCACGAGTTTGTCAGGCTAACAAAGCGGGCGACCAAAGGTCGCCCCTACATATATGGAATATAAAAAACGGAGCTGTTCAAATGAACTGAACAGCTCCGTTTTTATTATCTGTAATCTTTTATCGCATCGATAGTCTTTGCTATATCCTCATCATTGTGGGCATAGGAAACGAACATCGCCTCGAATTGCGACGGCGCAGTGTAAATGCCCCTTTGAAGCATATGGCGGTAGTATCTGCCATAGCTTTCCGTGTCGCAAGCCCTCGCTTCATCATAGCTTTTCACTTTCTCGTCAGTGAAAAATACCGTCATGAGCGAGCCGCAGCGGTTCACATTCAGACCCTTTTCCCTTATGACATTCTCTATCATTGCCGACTTTCTGTCAAGCTCCTCGTAAAAGTGCGGTATGCTCTCTATCTGCCTGATAGTTTCGATTCCTGCCGCCACCGCACATGGGTTACCCGACAGCGTGCCTGCCTGATAAACAGAGCCGAGCGGCGCAACGCACTGCATAATCTCAAGCTTTCCGCCATAGCAGGCAAGTGGCATTCCTCCGCCCACTATCTTGCCAAGGGTAGTCATGTCAGGGGTAACGCCGAAATATTTTGAAGCTCCCCCCTCTGAAAGCCTGAAACCTGTTATCACTTCGTCAAATATAAGCACAGTGCCGTGCTTTTTCGTTATCTCTCTGAGAAATTCAAGAAAGCGCTTTTCAGGCGGAACAACGCCCATGTTTGCGGCGCATGGCTCAACGATAAGAGCGGCTATCTCGTCGCCGTATTCCTCAAAAAGCTTTCCTACAGAAGCCGTGTCATTGTATTTTGCAAGAAGCGTGTCTTTTGTACAGCCCTCTGTCACTCCTGCACCCGAGGGGATAGCCTGCGTCATAAGCCCCGAGCCTGCCTTTACAAGCAGTCCGTCCGAGTGTCCATGATAACAGCCCTCGAATTTTATTATCTTGTCTCTGCCTGTGAAACCTCTTGCCGCTCTTATGGCGCTCATGACAGCTTCCGTGCCAGAGTTTACAAGCCTGAGCATTTCCATAGACGGGAAGTGCTTTTTTATAAGCTCCGCCAAAGTTATCTCACCCTTGTGGCAAGCGCCGAACGTAAGCCCCTTGTCGCAGGCGGCTTTTACAGCATTTATCACAGGCTCACAGCAGTGACCGAGAATGTTCGGCCCCCATGAGCATACATAGTCAATGAACTCGTTTCCGTCCTCGTCCCATATCCTTGACCCCTTTGCGTGGTCGATAAAAAGCGGAACAGTGCCCACCGCCTTGCAGGCTCTCACAGGGCTGTTCACTCCACCGGGCATAAAACCGCAGGCAGTTTTGTAAAGCTGTTCAGACTTTGAAGTGTTCATCACTTGTCCTCCTTTATCACTTTGCGGCGTCAAGGGCATGATATGTTATGATAATGTCCGCTCCTGCACGCTTTATAGCAGTGAGATTTTCAAGAACGATACGCTTTTCGTCTATCCAGCCAAGCTGTGCCGCCGCCTTTACCATCGAGAACTCGCCGCTCACGTTGTATGCCGCAATAGGCAGATCATATCTATCTCTTGCCGCTCTCAGGATATCAAGATAACAAAGCGCAGGCTTCACCATTACCATGTCAGCCCCCTCCTCGATATCGTCCTCTATCTCACGGAGAGCCTCTCTGCCGTTGCAAGGGTCCATTTGATATGACTTCCTGTCGCCAAAGCACGGCGCAGATTCTGCGGCGTCACGGAATGGTGAATAATATCCCGAAGCAAATTTTGCACTGTATGACATTATAGGGATATCAGTAAGATCGTTCTCATCAAGCGCCGCCCTTATGGCCGCAACCCTGCCGTCCATCATGTCAGAAGGTGCGATAATGTCTGCGCCAGCCTTTGCAAGGCTCACAGCCATTTTGCACAGAAGCGGCAAAGTGCTGTCATTAAGTATCTTGTCACCCTTGACAACTCCGCAGTGACCGTGGCTTGTGTATTCGCAAAGGCAAACGTCCGCAATAACGAGCAGGTCAGGATAATGCGCCTTGATGTATCTTATTGCCTGCTGTGTAATGCCCTTGTCATTGTAAGCCTCCGTTGCAAGCTCGTCCTTTTTCTCAGGTATGCCGAAAATAAGCAGGCCCGATATTCCGCTGTCTGCTATCTGCGGCAATATCTGCTCCAAATTGTCGATAGAATACTGATAAACTGTTGGCATAGAGTCAACAGGCTTCACAATGTCATTGCCCTCTGCCACAAAAATCGGGTAGATAAAGTCTGCCGCATTTAACCTTGTTTCGCAAACCATTCTTCTAATTGCAGGGTTTGCCCTTAATCTTCTGAATCTTCGCATTTTTATCTTCCTCTCACTTATCTGAAAGTATCTTTTGTATTATTCCCTCTGCCGTGCTTTCCATTGGAAGCAAAGGGTCATTTATACCGTATTTTTCAAGCTCCGCCGCCGTCACTTCACCTATGGAGATACACTTTGTGTCGCCCGATAAGCTTCCGCCCCCACGGAAAAAGCTTCTCACTCCGCCTGCGCTTGCAAACACAGCGTAGTCATCATCTATCTTCTCACCTGTGCTGTAAACAGGCTCGTAAATATGCACATCATCATAGCTCAACCCTTTTTCAGAAAGCGGCTTAACAAGCTCCGCCGACCCCTCCGAGGAGCGCACTATAAGAAGCCTGTCCTCCGCTGTAAGGGCATTTGACAGCACATTACCAAGCGCCGCACTGTTGAATTTCTCAGGCATTATGTCCGCATAAAGCCCCGCCTTTTCAAGCTTCGCTCCAGTGCCTTTGCCTATGACAGCTATCTTTACTCCGCTGAGTTTTCTTATATCGATGTGGCTTTCTCTAAGCCTTTTCAGAAATATCTCCGCACCGTTTGGACTTGTAAGAGCAACATGGCTGTAAAAGCCCTCGGAAAGCTTCTGAAAAGCTCTTTCTGTATCACAAGTGTGAAGCTCCCTAAGCTCAAATCCGCCGCAGCGGTGGGCATATGCCCCAAGTGCATTAAGCGACTTTATGAGCCGCCTTGACAGCCCCTTTGTAGCCGTAACAGCCACAGAAACCCCATACAATGGCGGCAGATAGGTAGGCGAAAAATCAAGTCCAGCCGTCTCCCCAACTATTATCACCGCAGGCGCAGGCAAGCCCTCTCTCTCCACCTTTTCGGCAATGTCGTCAAGACAGCCTTTTACAGTCCTCTGCTCAGGGGTAGCCCCCTTTGATATCACCGCCGCAGGGGTATCTTTCCCCATGCCGTTTTCAATGAGCCTGCTCGCTATCTCAGGGAGATTTCTAAGTCCCATAAGAAAAATAAGCGTTCCGCCGCATTTTGCGTAGCTTCCAAAATGCTCAGGCAAAAGATCGTCCGCAGTGTGACCCGTTATAACATGAAAGCTTCTTGAAAGTCCCCTGTGGCTCACCGGTATCCCTGCAAGCTCAGGCACCGCCACTGACGAAGTAACCCCCGGTATAAGGCTGTATGGTATGCCTGCGGCTTTCAGCGCAGTTATCTCCTCTCCACCTCTGCCGAAAACAAAAGGGTCGCCGCCTTTGAGCCTGAGAGCAACTACGCCCTCTGCGGCTTTTTCCACAAGAAGCGTGTTTATCTCTTCCTGCGTGGAGCTGTGCCTGCCTGCACGCTTGCCAACGCATATCTTTTCCGCATTTTCCTTGCAGAAGTCAAGCAAACGGCTGTCTATAAGGCTGTCATATATCACCACGTCACAGCTTTTCAGAGCCTCATGACCTCTCATTGTGATAAGGTCATAATCTCCGCAGCCTGCCCCTGCAATTATAACTCTGCCGCTCATAGCTTTTCAGTCAGCTCCTTAACAAGTTCAAATCTTTTTTCTATCTCTTCCTCACCTTGAGCAAAATGCCCTTTGCCGTCTGAAACAGTGAGAGATATCTTTTCTCCCTTTATCTCGCTGTATGCCCCCACAGGCACAGTACAATCCGCACCCAGAAGCCTTATCACCTCACGCTCCGTCTCAAACCTGAGCATAGTTTCCGTGTGTGATATCTGCGATATTATCTTTGCGGCATTACTGTCTTTTGCACATTCCACAGCGATAATAGCCTGACAAGGCGCAGGCAAAAGCTCCCAAGGCTCAAACTCTTTTACCTCGTATTCAGAAAGCGAAAGCCCCAAACGTTCCGTGCCTGCCGCACAAAGTATTATGCCGTCATAAAGTCCCTCAGATAGCTTTTTGAGCCGTGTCCCAACATTACCTCTTATGTCTGCAAACTGTGCGTTAGGATAAAGCCTTGCAAAGCCTCCACGTCTCCGCTGACTTCCTGTGCCAACAGTGAAAACATCAGAAACCCCAAAAGCAACGCCCTTTTTGGTCACAAGCATATCACGATAATTCCCACGAGGGCAAACTCCCGATATCTCCAACCCCTCGCCCAGCGCAACAGGCAAGTCCTTTGCACTGTGTACCGCAAAGTCTATCTTGCCGCTTTGCAAAGCCTGTTCTATCTCCGTGACGAACACACCTTTGCCGCCTATCTTGTCAAGAGGTCTGTCAAGCTGTCTGTCGCCCTTTGTGGTGAAAGTGACTATCTCAGTATCGACCTCAGGAAATTTTGCCTTTATCATGTCAAGTACTATATAAGTCTGCTCCATTGCAAGGGGACTTTTTCTTGTGCCTGCTCTCAGTTTCATTTTTGCTCCTTTATCATCTCAATAAGCTGCTGTTCTGTTGGAAGCACGTCGCTTTCAAGGCATTTTTTCAGCACCTCTGCCATAGCCTTTTTCCTCGCCTGCTCCGTAGGTATATTTTCAAGGGCATAGTCACGGACCTTTCCCATTACATCGCATATATCCCCGAGCCTGCCCTCTGTCTGCCCCTGAATGGTCTTTCTCAGGTGAGAAGTAAGTGTAGGGCTTTTCCCTCCTGTTGAAATACCAATGCAAACCTCACCCTCCGTCACAAGGGCAGGAAAGAAGAACGTGCAGCTCTCAGGGTCGTCAACAGCGTTGCATGGAATGTGCCTTTGTCTGCAAAGCTGTGAAATGTGCCTGTTTACATCGCTGTCGCCTGTGGCAGTTATCACAAATGCACTGCCGCCTATGTCGCTGTCCTCAAAAGCACGCTCAAAAAGTGCTATCATGCCCCTGCCTGCAAGCGCCTTTATCTCACCGCAAGCTTTTAATGCCACCACCTTTATAATAGGCGAAAAGTCCAGAAGCTTTTCGATCTTTCTCAAAGCTACCTGTCCGCCGCCCACCACAAGGCAGGGCATATTCTCAATGTTCGCAAAAAAAGGAAAGTATGGCATCGTCATTCTCCGTATTCTTTTATTATCTCTATCACCTTGCCGAAAGCCTGTGAGTCAAGCTCAGACTTTAGCCTGAAAAACAGCTCTTTCGCCGAGACCTCCCCAAGCTTTTTGTCAAGGCTCTCAAACTGCGGAAGAAAATCATGGAACATAAGCTGCTTTTCAAGCTCGTCAGTTTCCTCGTCTATGATAAGCTTCGACCTCTCCACGCTGTCAAGCTTTTTGAGATTGTTTTCTTTGGCAAGCTCCGTGAAAAAGTCCATGTCTATAAGCCTAGCCCCTGCAAGCTTTTCCACCGCAGGGTCAATATCCCTCGGCACTGCAAGGTCTATAAAAAGCCTGTTTTCACAATTTCCAAGCATATCCGCCGTAACAGTGTAGTGCGGGCTTGAAGTCGCCGATATCACACAGTCACATTCGCCAATGCGCTCGTATCTCTTTTCGTATGGTATAAGCTCAAGCTTCGGGTCATCTGAAATATATTCCAGTGCATTTCTGTGTGAACGTGCCGTTGCAAGCACAGTTACATTCTTGTATGAAAGAAGATTTTTAAGCACTAAAGAGCCAATCTCTCCGCTTGCTCCAAGAAGCATCACCTTGACGTTATCTTTGTAGTGCGCCGCTTCTTTCGCCGCAAGAGTAGCCGTGGAAACAGACGTCTTTGAAAGCTCCGTTTCCGTCTTTATCTTCTTCGCACAAGCGATAGCCCCCTGAAATATCATGTTCACCTCAGAGGAAAGCCCAATGCGCTCCCTTGAAAGATCATATGCACGGCGAACTTGTCCTAATATCTCGTCCTCGCCTATGACCACCGACTCTATGCCGCAGGAAACGCTGTAAAGCCTTTTTATCGCCGTCTTGTCTGTAAATATCATGACCTTGCGTTTGAGCTGAGATACCTCCACTCCGCTGTGTTCGCAAAGAAGCTTTATGCCCTCCTCAGGCGTTCCGCAAAAGTAAAGCTCCGTCCTGTTGCAGGTGCAAATAAGTACGGGTGAAAGGTTCTTTACGTCAAAAAGCAGCTTTTCACATTGAGCGCTGTCAAATGTGAAAAGACTGCGAAAGGCTTGTCCGCAAAGCTTGTGATTTATGCTTATGCAGGTGAAATTTTTCATTTTTCTATGTTATCTCCTGACTTTTCGGGATAAAGTGCGTCATAGTCAAGCTTGGTGAATCTGTGATATGTTATGCCGCCCAAGTCGTCCTGCAAACAGTATCTACAGCCGTCAGGCTCTCCGTCAGGGAAGTATGCAAGCAGGTCAAATTCATCATCAGGAGCGGCAGTTATTACCGCCTTGTCATTGTATTTTCTGAATATCTCAGCCGCTCTTTCAAGAGAACATCCCTCTTTTACCGCACCGATAAACTCCACAAGAAACGGGCTTGCCTCCACCTTTTCGTGGATAGCCCTCACGCTCTCCTCTGATACCGTAACAGCTATCCTGCCGTCCTGAGCAAGAGAAGCACTGCATGAAATTATCTCGCTTTTGTATTCTCCTATGGCTTCTATCATTTTCTCCGCCGTAAGTTCGCCCCCTGTTATGGCGTTGAGCGAATCGAGAGGATAAAAAAGCGTCACCGCATTAGGGGTAAACCCAAGCTTTATCTGCGACTCTTTTATGGTATCGGTTATATTCTGTTCAAGCTTTATAAGCTCTGTCATGAAAATTCTCCTTTATACATAATTCCTATAGGCTTTGTATACTTTTATGATATCACATATTTCTTAGGTTGTCAACCTTGTTTCCTCGCCTATATATTTTTTCAGTGCGCTGATATAAAATTCCGTCATGGGATTAGAAAGCACCTTTTTGTGAGTAACTATACCAATGCGCATCGACCCCTCCGCTTCAAGAGGAACAGCCACGATATCACTGCCGTTGAGCTTTTCATCGATAACGCCGCTGCAAATTGTGTAGCCGTTAAGACCGATAAGAAGATTGAAAAGGGTCGCACGGTCACGGACACGGATATTCTTTGGTCGCTTTATGGTGCTTAGTATCTCCTCCGAGTAGTAGAAAGAGTTGTATTCCCCCTGCTCAAAGGATAAATAAGGGTAGGGCAGAAGGTCGTCAAGGGTCACCGACTTTTTCTGCGCAAGGGGATTTGCAGAGCCTACAAAAACGTGCGGCTTTGCAGAAAAAAGCTCCGTGAATTTAAGCTCTTTGGACTTTATCTCCTTTGAAAGCACAGGCTCGTTGAAATCGTTGAGATAGAGTATGCCAAGCTCGCTTTTCATTCTCGCCACGTCTTCGATTATCTCGTGCGTCTGCGTCTCACGAATACTGAAATCATATTCGTCTCCGCCGAACTGCTTTATAAGGTCAACAAAAGCGTTCACCGCAAAGGAATAATGCTGTGTGGATACGCAAAACTGCCTTTTCCCATGTTGCTTTCCGCAGTATTTTTCTTCAAGTAGGCTCGCCTGTTCAAGCACCTGCCTTGCATAGCCCAAAAAGACTTCTCCCTCTTTTGACACTGTTATGCCCTTGTTTGTGCGTATGAATATAGTGATATTCATTTCCTTTTCAAGCTCACGGATTGCGTTGGTAAGGCTAGGTTGAGAAATAAAAAGCGACTGCGCCGCCTCGCTGACAGTACCTTTCTCTGCCGTAGCCACCACATATTTAAGCTGCTGTAAGGTCATATCCCCACCCCTTTTCAGATATACCTTTATTATATAGTGTATTTATGAAATTTTCAAGTGGATAACATTCATGAGCAATATAAAAGATCCGCATTTGGCACTCATTTGTACCCAATGCGGATCAATTTTTCTATCTCATCATTTCAATATCCTCATAAAGCCCCTCTATCTCACCTTTCAGCCGTCTTATCTCATGAAGACGATGTCGGTATTTTTCACCTATCTCTTTCTGCTCCGCCATAGACGGCAGTGGTATCTCACACTCTTTCAACCCCTTTGTGTGCAATACCCTTAGTACCTTTCCACCGCGGCAGTTGTCAAGCATAGCCTTTCCCTCTGCCGATGAAAGATATGCTGCAATGTAGTAAGGGTCAGCCTTTTCTTTGTCAAGTCCTATCCTTATCAGCGTCGGGGAAACAAGAAGCTTCCTGTCCCCCATATCTCCTGCACATACCACCTTGAAGTTTCTGTCTGTGGTAGACAGAATAATGTCGCCGTCCTTTATGGCAAATTTCTCACAACGCTTGCTGTCATAAACTATCTCTATGCAGTTGTCTGCAATAACGCCGTCATTTATGTCCACAAGTCTCAGATATTCGCATGGTTTTGTAAACTCATTGTTCGAAATATAACTCTCTGCCATAAGTCCACGGCTTATCTCCTTTATGATATCTCCGAATTTTACTGTATTTACATTCATTTTAGTCACCTCTCTTGGTCTCCATACATTTCAGACAATGCCGAAATCTCTTCTTTTACAATATCCACAGCCCTCTTCGGCGATGTCAGTTTCACAGCTTTTCTGTTAGCTATCGCCCAGCGTACAGCCGTCTGGATATTTGCCCTGAACGTCACGTCATAGATATCGTCATTGCCTATGACCTTATTGCAGGTGAACTCATTCCCGAATGTATCAAGCACAAGACTTATGTCTTTCTTTTTTATTGTGATGTGTACACGCTCCACAGTTCCGTCAAGCATATACCTGTTAAGATTTTTGTATTGCACAGGCTTGAGATCTCTCGGAACATTGCTAAGCATCCTTACATCTCTCATAGAGCCGTCCTCTTCGCAGATACTCGCCTTTAGGATCTTGTCTATCCTGAAG
>CALEJX010000098.1 GCA_937898375.1 uncultured Ruminococcus sp. | reverse complement strand
ATTTATGGATAAGTTTCAGCTTGTTTCAGATTATAAGCTTTCAGGCGACCAGCCCGAAGCGGTGGACGCCCTTGTAAAAGGTATTGAAAGCGGTATGAGAGAACAGACCCTTATGGGCGTTACAGGCTCAGGCAAAACCTTTACTATGGCTAACGTTATCGCCCGAATAAATCGTCCTACCCTTGTGCTTGCTCATAATAAAATCCTTGCCGCTCAGCTGTGTTCTGAGTTCAAAGAGTTTTTCCCGAACAACGCCGTGGAATATTTTGTGTCCTACTATGACTATTATCAGCCTGAAGCCTATGTGCCTAGCAAGGACGTTTACATTGAAAAGGACAGCTCCGTGAATGACGAGATAGACAAGCTACGCCATTCCGCTACCTCCGCCATTGCCGAACGCCGTGACGTTATTATCGTTGCCAGCGTTTCATGTATCTATTCCCTCGGCGACCCTGAGGAATATAAGTCCATGGTGGTGTCCGTTCGCCGTGGTATGGAGAAATCCCGTGACAGGCTTATTGCCGACCTTGTGGGTATCCAGTATGAGCGCAACGATATAAATTTTGTGAGAAACAAGTTCCGTGTCAGGGGAGATGTGGTGGAGATTTTCCCTGCAAATTCCACCGATACAGCCATAAGAGTTGAGTTTTTCGGCGACGAGATAGATCGTATCACTGAGATAAATGTTGTCACAGGCGAGGTGCTTTGCTCACTTGCCCATGCTGCTATTTTCCCTGCATCACACTATATCGTCAGCCGTGATAAAATGCACGACGCTATCGAGGAGATAAAGCAAGAGCTTGACGAGCGAATCAAATATTTCAAGGATAATGATATGCTCATCGAGGCTCAGCGTATAGCACAGCGCACCAACTATGACATAGAAATGCTTGAAGAGATCGGCTTTTGCAGCGGTATCGAGAACTATTCCCGAGTGCTTGCAAGACGTCCTGCCGGCTCAACACCATTCACTTTGCTTGACTTTTTGCCCGATGATTTTTTGCTTTTCGTGGACGAATCACACGTTTCTCTGCCGCAGGTAAGAGGAATGTATGCAGGGGACAGGGCAAGAAAGCAGACCCTTGTTGACTATGGCTTCCGCCTGCCCTCAGCGCTTGATAACAGACCGCTGACCTTTGATGAGTTCTATTCTCATATCAATCAGGCGGTGTTCGTGTCCGCTACCCCTGGCCCTATAGAGCAGGAAAGATCACAGCAGATAGTGGAGCAGGTAATAAGACCTACAGGACTTCTTGACCCTGAGATAACAGTTAAGCCTACTGAGGGTCAGATAGAGGACTTGCTCAGCGAGATAAATATGCGCACCGCCCAAAATCAGCGTGTGCTTGTTACTACTCTTACCAAGAAAATGGCTGAGGATCTCACCAACTATCTCAAGAGCTTTGATGTTAAGGTCAGATATATGCACCACGATATCGACACTATCGAGCGTATGGAGATAATCCGTGACCTGCGTCTTGGTGAGTTTGACGTGCTCGTTGGTATCAACCTCCTGCGTGAGGGCCTTGACCTGCCTGAGGTAACCCTCGTGGCGATACTTGACGCAGATAAAGAGGGTTTCCTGCGTTCTGAAAGCGCACTTATACAGACCATAGGCAGAGCCGCTCGAAACGCCGAGGGCAAGGTAATAATGTATGCTGACACGGTGACACGTTCAATGGAAAAGGCTATCACCGAAACGGAACGCCGCCGTGCAATACAGATGAAGTTCAACGAAGAACACGGCATAGTTCCGAAAACTATCGTCAAGGATATAAGAGATGTAATAGAGATATCCACCAAGGAAGAAGTGGAATACGAAGCACGTCAGAAAACAAAGCTTTCAAAGCAGGAAACTGCAAAGCTCATAGAAAAGCTCACAAAGGAAATGAAAGAAGCGGCAAAGCTGCTTGAATTTGAACACGCTGCATTCTTGCGTGATAAGATAGCGGAGTTAAAGGGTGAGAAGAAATGACGGAAACATTTGAAGTCAAGCTCAATGAGCTTTTTGACAGATTGGGTGAAAGCAGGATAATGGTGCTTGCCACAGGCGACAGTAGCAGGATATCCGCACGTTCAATGAGCGTAGTGATATACGATAATAATTTCTTCTTTCAAACAGACCGCACTTTCGTGAAATACAGACAGCTTATGATGAATAAAAATGCCGCTCTGTGCTGTGAGAACATTTCTGTTGAAGGTACGGCTGAAGAAGTCGGCAGACCTTTTGAAAATGAAAACTTCTGCCGCCTTTACAAAAAGCACTTTGAAGGCTCATATAATGCTTATTCAGAGCTTGAAAACGAGGTGGTTTTCAGGTTCACTCCAAAGCTTATAAAAATGTGGATATACGAAAATGGTCTGCCTTATGTTGAAATATATGATGTTGAAAATCAAACATATGAAAAGATAAGACAGACGATACAAAAAGGAGAGTAAAGAATACAAATGCCAATTAACGAGATAGTTATAAAAGGTGCAAGAGAGCATAATCTCAAAAATGTTGATGTTACCATACCGAGAGATAAGCTTGTTGTTATGACAGGTCTTTCGGGCTCGGGTAAATCTTCTCTTGCATTTGATACAATATATGCTGACGGACAAAGACGTTATGTTGAGTCGCTGTCATCTTATGCGAGAATGTTTTTGGGCCAAATGGATAAGCCTGATGTTGACAGTATAGAGGGGCTTTCCCCTGCTATATCCATAGACCAGAAAACAACTTCCAAAAACCCACGTTCAACTGTGGGCACTGTCACAGAGATATACGATTATCTCAGACTTCTGTACGCTCGTATAGGCGTGCCACATTGTCCTGTCTGCGGAAGAGAGATACGTCAGCAGACAGTGGATCAGATAGTGGATAAGATTATGGAACTTGACGAGGGTACAAAAATTCAGCTTTTAGCACCTATCGTCAGAGGACGTAAGGGCGAGCATACAAAAGAGCTTGACCGTGCAAGAAAGTCGGGCTATGTGAGAGTTCGTATAGACGGCATAACATATGACCTTTCGGAAGAGATAAAGATAGAGAAAAACAAGAAGCATACTATCGAGATAGTTGTTGATCGACTTGTTATCAAAGAGGGCATAAAATCCCGTCTTACTGACAGTATCGAAACTGTTTCTTCACTCACCGGCGGACTTGTGGGCGTTGACGTTATCGGCGGAGAAGAAATGCTTTTCTCTCAGAACTACGCCTGCCCTGAACACGGCGTATCTATCGATGAGCTGACCCCGAGAATGTTCTCGTTCAACAATCCATTCGGCGCTTGCGAAAAGTGTACAGGTCTTGGCGTGTTCAAGAAGATAGACCCTGAGCTTATTATCCCCAACAAAGACCTTTCCATAAGGCAGGGCGCAATAAAGGCAAGTGGCTGGAACAATCTTGAAGAAGGCTCTATCGCTATGATGTACTTCAACGCCATTTCTGAGACCTACGGCATTTCCCTTGACGAGCCTGTGAAAAATCTCGATAAGGACGCTATCGACATTTTCCTATATGGCACTCAGGGTCAGAAGCTCCACCTAAAGCGTGGCAACAAGTTCTATAAGGCTGACTATCAAGCAGAGTTCGAGGGCGTTATTCCAAACCTTGAAAGACGTTACAAGGAATCGAACAGCGATTG
Organism: uncultured Ruminococcus sp.; assembly: GCA_937898375.1. GTDB lineage: Bacteria > Bacillota > Clostridia > Oscillospirales > Ruminococcaceae > Hominimerdicola. The sequence goes on along the minus strand of CALEJX010000098.1, from coordinate 2,083 downwards.
GGCAAAGGCTGATATAGAAGCCTATATGAGTGACGAAAAGTGTCCTGACTGCCATGGCGAAAGGCTGAAAAAGGAGAGTTTGAGCGTAACTGTGGGCGGCATAAATATCGCCGAGCTTTGTCACAAGTCCGTTGCAAAAGCCCTTGAATTTTTTGAAAACCTTGAAATAAGTGACCGTGACAAGCTTATCGGCGAGCAGATAATAAAAGAAATAAAGTCACGCCTTGGCTTTCTCAAAAGCGTTGGACTTGAATATCTCACCCTGTCACGTTCCGCAGGCACACTTTCAGGCGGCGAGAGCCAGCGTATAAGGCTTGCAACGCAGATAGGCTCGTCACTTGTTGGCGTGCTTTATATCCTTGATGAGCCGTCTATCGGTCTGCATCAGCGTGACAACGACAAGCTTATCGCAACGCTGAAAAGACTTCGTGACCTTGGCAACACTCTCATAGTAGTCGAGCATGACGAGGACACCATGCGTGCGGCAGATTTCGTGGTGGACGTTGGACCCGGAGCAGGCATTCACGGCGGAGAGATAGTCTGCGCAGGAACTGTTGACGATATCATGAATTGCAAGCGTTCCATTACTGGACAGTATCTCAGCGGCGCAAAGAAAATACCTGTACCTGAGACACGCAGACAGGGCAACGGCAAGTTTTTGAAAGTTATCGGCGCAACACAAAACAATCTGAAAAATATAGATGTTGAAATACCTCTCGGCACTTTCACTTGCGTAACAGGCGTGTCAGGCTCGGGCAAATCATCACTTGTGAACGAGATAATCTATAAAGAGCTTGCAGGCAGACTAAACCGTGCGAAAATACGCTCAGGAGCATTCAAGGAAATGCAGGGCATAGAACATCTCGATAAGGTCATAGATATCGACCAATCCCCAATAGGCAGAACGCCAAGATCTAATCCTGCCACCTATACGGGCGTTTTCACCGATATCAGGGAGCTTTTCGCTCAAACCGCTGACGCAAAGATGAAGGGCTACGGCGCAGGACGTTTCTCATTCAACGTCAAGGGCGGAAGATGTGAAGCCTGCGAGGGCGACGGCATAATCAAAATAGAAATGCACTTTTTGCCTGATGTGTATGTACCTTGCGAGGTATGCGGCGGTATGAGATACAATCGTGAAACGCTGGAAGTAAGATACAAGGGCAAAAATATCTATGACGTACTTGAAATGACAGTTGAGGAGGGCGTTGAGTTTTTCAGCGCTATCCCTAAGATAAGCCGCAAGCTTGAAACACTGTATGAAGTTGGTCTTGGCTATGTGAAGATAGGACAGGCGGCTACAACTCTCTCAGGCGGCGAAGCGCAGAGAGTTAAACTTGCAACAGAGCTTTCAAAAAGAGCAACAGGCAGAACTATATATATCCTCGATGAGCCGACTACCGGACTTCACACAGCGGATGTCCATAAGCTTATTGAGGTCTTGCAGAAGCTTGCAGACGGCGGAAATACAGTGCTTGTTATCGAGCATAATCTTGACGTAATAAAGACCGCAGACCATATCATAGACCTTGGTCCTGAGGGTGGCGACGGCGGCGGAACTATCGTCTGCACAGGAACGCCTGAGGAGATAGCGAAGTGTGAGAAGTCTTATACGGGACAGTATTTGAAGAAAATGCTGTGAACCACCACAAAGTAAAAGCATCCACCGAGCGAAGCGGGCAATAAAGCGCAGGCTCAAGCCCGGCGCCAGAGGGCTTGTGGGGTCAAGGGGCAAAGCCCGTTGTGGGTTCTTAGGGCAAAGCACTAAGCGGAGATTGAGGCAGAGCCTCAATAGGCGCAAGCCTACTAAGCGGTGCAGAAAAGCAATAGAAGAATTGCAAATGAAAAATAATCACAAAGCGGTGTCGGAGAACAAAACTCTGCACCGCTTTTGTAGTTTCCTGCACAATGTAAAATCCACAAAGAGCGGAGCGATTTTGCGGCGGTAGAATGTAACGCACAATTGTAGGGGAGCAGCGCAATTTCTGCTTCACAGAAATGCGACGTCCCATTTCGGGGAGCTGTGAGTTTTGGGTTTTCATGAAGTTGAGTGGGCGTCCAACACGGACGAACACTGTTCGCA
>CALEJX010000097.1 GCA_937898375.1 uncultured Ruminococcus sp. | reverse complement strand
ATTATCCTGACTTTTTTTCATTTTGGGTATTGACTTTTTATAGCTGGTCTTTCTTTGATATATTCTTTTTTAACGTACATTCATTATAGCACATTTTTTGTGATTTGTACATAAAAATCAGCGAAATTCTTGCACAAATTTATGTATTTTATATTGTGCATTTTGTGTACAAATATATTTAACAAATTCGCGACAAATACAAAGGCAACAAAAAAGCGGGAAGAATGAACGTCCCGCTTGAAAATACTGAATTATTCAGCAACGTTAGCGTTTGCTTCCTTGATGATGTAATCAACAGCCTTCTGGTTCTCAGCAACGCACTCTGTCCATGTAGTAGCTCCGCCGCCTGTAATCATTGTAGCCTGGTTAACTGTCTGCATAAGTGTTGAAAGCTCAGCAGATACGCCGTCCTGGAAGTCGAATACAGGGTTCTGTCTAGCCAGATCGTAAATTGTCTGACGCATCTCGATCATCTCGTCTGTCCAACCATAGTCGTTCTTGAGCTGCTCGTTTGTGATGTTCTGTACTTCAGAGTTTGCAACCTTGCAGCAGTTTACGAACGCATTGAATCCGTCTGGGTTTGGAGCGTTCTTGCAGAGGAGGTAGCCGTTTACGCCTGTAGATACATAGTACTTGTCGGAATCGTCCATTCTTGGCATTGGAACGAACATAACCTCGCCGTCCTTGATGCTTCCGAATGTCTTTGTATTCTCAGCTGTATCCTCGATAGCCCATGTACCGATAGGAATAAACAGTGTGAGCTGTGAGCCAAGACCTTCGCCGTTAGCTCCGTCGCCTCTTGTTTTCCAGTTGTTGCTTGATCTGTCAAATACAACGTTGTTCTTTTCAAGATTGTACATAAGATCCTGAACTGCGCCAACTTCAGCCTTGCCCATGTTGTTTACGAGCTTGCCGTCCTCAAGACCGATAAGTGGGTATCCGCAAGTATCGTTAAGAGCCTTGCCGTACCAGTAACCATCAAGAGCATATCTGTCAGCGTCAGCGTCTGTGAAGTCAAGGCACATCTCTGTGAACTTGCTCCATGTCCACTCGTCGTTAGCATAAAGCTCTGCCGGATCGTCATAGCCAAAGTCTGACATTGTCTTTGTGTTGTATACGCAAACATACTGCGGTCTTACATCGATAGCTGCTACATAGTGCTTGCCGTTGAATACGAATGAATCGTTAAGTGACTGTGATGATGACCAAATGTCAGAGCTGAGATCAACTACATCGTCGATAGGCTCGAACATGGCCTTGATAGCACCCTTAGGGAATGCGTCCATATCGTCAGCAGGGAAGAAGTCTGGTGAGTCGTTAGCCATAACTGCCTTAGCAAGGTCAGTATATCTGTTGTCCCAAGTTGTCTGAACGTACTCGATCTTTCCGCCGTACTTAGTCTGGAAAAGTGAGATAGCTGGTGACTCTGACTTACCGTCGCTAGGGTTGATGTCATAGTGAGCCATCCACTTGATAGTCTTGTTTGAAAGCTCGATGTCAGGAAGCTTATCCTGAAGTGCGTTTACCTGCTCCTTCTGATCGTCTGTCATAGCCTTTGCTTCCTTCTTGGAAGAAGAGCTGTCAGTTGATGAGCTGCCGCAAGCAGCCATGCTGCAAGCCAGTGAAAGTGCACAAGCAGCAGCGAAAATTCTCTTTGCCATTTTCATTAATAGTAACCTCCTTGATAATAGACGAATGTTCCTTACCCAAAAACGTTCATCTGTTACGACTGACAAGCGCCGTTACCCGACAACGCCTGCCATAACGCTTAATTTTCGTCCTTACTAATGATAACAAAAAGTTTAAATTTAGTCAATCAGCATTTTGCAATATAAACCCAGACCGTTTTTGTGAATTATGACAAAGAGGTGATAAAATCATGTGAGTATACGTTTTCAGAAAACGTTTTCGCAATTTCACTTATACATATTAACAAAAAGTTTACAATTGTCATACAATGTTTTTTCACTTCCTTACATTACATACCCTATGTCAGCTTGTGAGGGACAGTATATCCTCCTGCGACAGGGTAGGGTGAACGGCACGGTTTATGCCCATTGCAATTAGCTTTGCACAGTTTTCCGAAAGTTTGTCGGCTGTTTTCGGAGCGACCATGATATTTTCGGAACTTTCAGGTGCGGTCTGACCAAAAATGTGCTGAGCGGCGGTGCGAAGGT
>CALEJX010000096.1 GCA_937898375.1 uncultured Ruminococcus sp. | reverse complement strand
AAGCATAACACATTCCGCACAGGCGGAGCGTGTACTGCAATGGTGGACGTAAGCTCAGAGGAAAGCCTTGCAAAACTTGTTAGAGCTGCACATGAATGGAACGTAAGATATATCGTTATCGGAAACGGCTCAAATCTACTCTTTGACGATAAGGGCTTTGAGGGAGTGGTGTTCCTCATGGGTCAGTCAATGGACGAGATAAAAATGATAAACGAAAACACTATATACGCCGAAGCAGGTTGCAGCCTTATAAAGCTTTGCAGATTTGCTCTTGAACATAACCTCACAGGTCTTGAATTTGCATATGGCATACCTGGCACTGTGGGCGGCGCTGTATACATGAATGCAGGCGCTTATGACGGAGAAATGAAAAACGTTATAACCTCTGCAAATTCTGTAAGAGCAGACGGCACAGTACATACCACGGAAGCAGATAAAATGGCTCTCGCCTACCGCAGCAGCTGCTATCAGAAAAACGGCGAGGTCATAACATCGGGCATTTTCAGACTTGAAGCGGGTGTGTATGACGATATACAGGATAAAATGGTGGAGCTTATGGGCAGACGCCGTGCAAAGCAGCCTCTTGAATATCCAAGCGCAGGGTCTACATTCAAAAGACCTGAGGGACAGTTTGCAGGAAAGCTCATTGAGGATTGTGGACTGAGGGGATACACGGTCGGAGGAGCGCAGGTGTCTGAAAAGCACTGCGGCTTTGTGGTGAATAAAGGCGGTGCAACAACTGAGGATATAATGTCTGTCATAAGACACATTCAGCACGTTGTCAAGGAGCAGACAGGTTATCTTCTAGAGTGCGAGGTAAAGATAATACCTTACAAAGAATAGTTCACATAGGGATAAATAAGTGATGATTTTTTCAGCTTGGTAAGAAAGGAATGAACGTTATGCAGTTTGTGATAATCACGGGTATGTCAGGATCGGGAAAGTCAAGCGCAGTGAATGTACTTGAAGATATGGGATATTACTGCGTTGATAATATGCCCCCTGAGCTTATCCCAAAGTTTGCAAACATATGCAGCCAGTCTGACGGAAAAATAGACAAGGTAGCGTTTGTTGTTGATATAAGAGGCGGCGACCTTTTTCTGAAGCTTCAGGACACAGTTAAGCAGCTTCAGGGCGAGGGCGTGAGCCTTAAAATACTTTTCCTTGATAGCTCAGATGACGTTATTGTGAGACGATACAAGGAAACAAGAAGGAAGCACCCTCTTGATGAGGTGTCATA
>CALEJX010000095.1 GCA_937898375.1 uncultured Ruminococcus sp. | reverse complement strand
AGCGCCTTGCCCTCTGCGATAAGCCTCTCTACCTTTTCAAATACAGCCTTAAGTGAATCAAAGTTCACAAGCTTGTTGTCATCATATTCAGGTTTGATAAGAATTACCTTAGAGCCAGCTTTCTTGAACTCCTGTGAAACTACCTTGTCTGCGTTTGTTACTGATACAGCGAAAGAAACAAGTGTAGGTGGAACATCTATTTCCTCGAATGTACCTGACATTGAGTCCTTGCCGCCGATAGAGCCACAGCCAAGTTCTATCTGAGCCTTGTATGCGCCAAGGAGAGCGGCCATAGGCTTGCCCCAGCGCTCAGGGTTATTCTGTGTTCTCTCAAAATACTCTTGGAATGTGAGCCAGCACTTCTCATATGTACCGCCTGTTGCGATGACCTTTGCAATAGACTCAACTACTGCGCTCATTGCGCCGTGGTATGGGCTTACAGATGAGAGATATGGGTCATAGCCCCAGCCCATAACAGATGTTGTTTTTGTATTGCCATGAAGAACAGGAAGCTTTGCAGCCATTGCCTGTGTAGGTGTATTCTGATATTTTCCGCCGAATGGCATAAGAACTGTGCCTGCGCCGATAGTTGAGTCAAATCTCTCAACAAGACCTTTCTGTGAGCAGATGTTGAGGTTTGATATCATAGACTCCCAGCGGTCAGCTGTGTCAGCCTCGTTGCTCTCAGTTGCGAAAACAGGAGCAGGGATAGAGATGTCTGTGTGTTTTTCTGCGCCGTTTGAGTTAAGAAACTCTCTTGTAAGGTCAACGATAGTGTTGCCGCACCAGTTCATTTTAAGTCTTGGCTCGGCTGTTACTCTTGCCACCATTGTTGCTTCAAGGTTTTCCTTTGCAGCCTCAGCCATAAACTTTTCAAGGTCGCTCTTTGCGATAACAACAGCCATTCTCTCCTGTGACTCGGAGATAGCAAGCTCAGTGCCGTCAAGTCCGTCATACTTCTTTGTAACAGCGTCAAGGTTGATAGAAAGTCCGTCAGCAAGCTCGCCGATAGCAACTGAAACTCCGCCTGCGCCGAAGTCGTTGCAGCGCTTTATCATTGAAGTAACTTCAGGGTTTCTGAAAAGTCTCTGAAGCTTTCTTTCCTCAGGTGCGTTACCTTTCTGTACCTCAGCTCCGCAGCTTTCAAGTGAGTGGAGATTGTGTGACTTTGAAGAGCCTGTTGCTCCGCCGCAGCCGTCACGTCCTGTTCTTCCGCCAAGGAGGATAACGATATCCTCAGGCTCAGGTCTTTCACGTCTTACGTTTTCAGCAGGAGCAGCACCGATAACAGCGCCTATCTCCATTCTCTTTGCAACATATCCCGGGTGATAGATCTCGTGAACGTGACCAGTGGCAAGTCCTATCTGGTTGCCGTATGAAGAATAACCGTTTGCAGCGCCAACAACTATCTTTCTCTGTGGAAGTTTGCCTGCGATAGTGTCCTCAACAGGAACGAGGGGATTGCCGGCACCAGTTACTCTCATTGCCTGATATACATATGAACGTCCTGACAGAGGGTCTCTGATAGCGCCGCCAAGACAAGTAGCAGCACCACCGAAAGGCTCGATCTCCGTAGGGTGGTTGTGAGTTTCGTTCTTGAACATGAGCAGCCAATCCTCAGGCTTGCCGTCAACGTCAACTGTTATCTTAACTGAGCAAGCGTTTATCTCCTCGCTCTCGTCAAGGTCTTTGAGCAGACCAGCTTTTTTAAGCTGCTTTGCACCGATACAAGCAAGATCCATAAGTGTAACAGGCTTGTCAGTTCTGCCTGCGTAAAGGTCTTTTCTCGTGTTGATGTAGTCTGCAAAGGTAGCAGCTATGTAGTCTGAGTCGATAGAAACGTTATCGACGATAGTGGAGAATGTAGTGTGACGGCAGTGGTCAGACCAATATGTGTCTATCATTCTAATTTCTGTGATAGTAGGATTTCTCTTTTCAACATTCTTGAAATAATCCTGACAGAACTTGATATCGTCAAAGTCCATTGCAAGACCCAAGTCTGTGAGCATGAATCTCAGGTCATCATCTGTTGAATAGATAAAGCCCTCAACAGTTTTAACTGTGGTAGGGATAGTGTACTTGATATCAAGCGTATCAAAGCAATCAAGGGAAGCTTCTCTTGACTCAACAGGGTTTATCATATAGTGCTTGATCTGGTCAAGCTCTGCTTCTGTAAGTTTGCCTGAAACGATATAAATTCTCGCTGACTTGATAGTAGGTCTCTTTCCTCCTGTGAGAAGTGAGATACACTGTGCGCAGGAATCGGCTCTCTGATCGAACTGACCCGGCAGATACTCAACTGCGAAAATAAACTCGTCAGCCTTTACAGCAGGCAGATGATCGTAAGTAACATCAACAGCTGGTTCAGAGAAAACGACAGGTGCCGCAAGGTCAAAATCCTCTCTTGAAAGACCCTCTGCGTCATAGCGGTTTATAACTCTCAGACCTGTAAGGTTTTCAAGTCCCAGAGCTGACTTTATTCCGCCGATAAGTGAATTTGCTTCAACTGCAAACTCAGGCTTTTTTTCTACATAAATACGGTAAACAGACATAGCTACATCTCCTTATAATAGTTACATCTATTATACTACATTTTTCGCATATTTGTCAATAAAATTCTTATTATTCGGCAGGGCATATAATTATGTGTGAATAAGCTTTAGCTGACTTGTGGATTTTTTATCTGATAAAGCAAAACGGCTGCCACAGTGACAGCCGTTGATATTGCCAAAGCATCATACAGGAAAGCGGGCGACCTCAGGTCGCCCCTACGAATAGTGATGATCATACACCTAAGCTTTCAGCCCATTTTTTTAGAGCGTCCACGCTCTGATCGCCATTAAGTACCTTTGCACCTATTATCTCTGCACCCTCGCTAAGATATGGCTTAAGCTTGTCGGCAGTTTTGCCTATATCGCTTCCGCCTGATGTAGCAAAAAGCACTATCTTCTTGCCGCTAAGGTCATACTGCTTCACAAATGTGTTAATGATATTCGGTGCAGCCCAATACCATATAGGGAAACCGATAAAAATTGTATCAAAGCTGTCCATATTCTCTAACTTATTTTTGATAGGAACATCCTTTTTGCCCACCTTTTCCTTATTACATCTTGATAAAGGATTTTTCCAGTTCACGTCAGCCGCAGTGTAAGGCGTTTCAGGAACTATCTCGAAAAGCTCGCCGTCAACGGCTTCTGCCAATGTTTTTGCAAGCTTTGCAGTAACTCCGCTTGCTGAAAAATAAGCTACAAGTTTCTTGCTCATAAAAATTCCTCCTGTTAAATTTAAGTATATGCAGAAATACCGCACCATTACAGTGCGGCATTTTGTGATATTGATTAATCTGCAAATGGATTTTCTGTTGGATAAAGCATACCCTTTGGCTGATTGAAGCCTATGTCTGTCATGCCAAGATATGTCATAACGCTGTGGAGCGCCTTTCCGTAGTGACCGAAAGCGACAGCACCATGGTGAGGATAGTTCTTCTGAACGAGAACGTGGCGGTAAAATCTGCCCATTTCGTTGATAGCAAAAATACCGATAGAACCGAATGAACGTGTTGCAACAGGAAGCACTTCGCCTTCTGCGATATAGCCTTTGAGCTGAGCGTCAGCTGTTGACTGGAAGCGGAAGAATGTGATATTTCCGTCAACGATATCGCCCTCGAGAGTACCTCTTGAAATGTTAGGCTCGCTGTCAGGCTCAAGATTTCTCTTCATGATACGCTGGAACTTCATTTCAGGCTCTTTTACGAGACATGAAGCTGTGTTTCCACAGTGGAAGCCCATAAATGTATCTTTGTGTGTATAAGGGAACTTGCCTGCAATATCCTCGTTGTAGATGTCTGCAGGAACAGTGTTGTTGATATCGAGGAGAGTAACAGGCTTCTGTGATACGCAAACGCCTATGTATTCGCTGACAGCGCCGTAGGTATCTACCTCGCAGGCAACAGGAATGCCTATCTTTGTAAGTCTTGAATTTACATAGCATGGAACGAAGCCGAACTGCGTCTGGAATGCAGGCCAGCACTTGTTTGCAAATACAACATACTTTCTTGAGCCATTGTGAGCGTCAGCCCAATCAAGGAGAGTAAGCTCATACTGCGCAAGTCTTGGAAGAATGCCTGCCATTTTGTTGCCCTTGCCAAGCTCTGCTTCCATGTCAGCCACAACAGCAGGTATTCTTTCGTCGCCGGCATGAGCGTTAAATGACTCGAAAAGGTCAAGCTCTGAGTTTTCTTCTATCTCGATACCCATGTTGTAGAGCTGTCTGATAGGTGCGTTGCAGGCAAGGAAGTCCTGCGGACGTGGACCAAATGAGATAACTTTCAAATTGTTAAGACCGAGGATAGCCCTTGCAACAGGAACGAACTCGCTTATCATCTTTGCGCACTCGTCAGGCGTACCAACAGGGTACTCAGGGATATAAGCCTTGATGTTTCTCAGTGCAAGGTTATAGCTTGCGTTGAGCATTCCGCAGTAAGCGTCGCCTCTGTTGTCGATAAGCGCATTGCCGCATGGCTCTTCAGCCGCCGCAATGAACATAACAGGACCGTCAAACTTCTTTGCAAGAAGTGTTTCTGATGACTCAGGACCGAAGTTTCCAAGATATACAACAAGTGCGTTGCAGCCTGCCGCATTTACCTCGCTAAGGGCTTTGAGCATATCATTTTCGTTCTCCACAACTGTAGGACATTCGTAGATATTGCCGTAAGCCTTTTTGTACTCCTGACAGACCTTGATACGTCTTGATTCTGAAAGCGACATTGGGAAGCAGTCTCTTGAAACCGCAACTATGCCAAGCTTTACTTCTGGTATATTTTTCATGATCTAACCTCCGATTTTCTTTATTATGTGATTATATTCTAGCATATTTTTGTGCTGTTTTCAATAGCTTTTTGTGCAAATTTTCGTGAAATTTAGTTAGCTCCCCAGCAGGAAAAAGTGCGTCAGTCCAAGCCACTCTCTCACCCAGTATGTGAATAGATATCGTGGCTCTGTGTAGGCTGAATATGCAGTGACATTTTTCACACCCTGAGCCTTTGCAATAAGGCTTGCACGATATTGATGAAAGCCGTCTGTGACGATGGTCATATCGTGGCTCATGCCAAGCTGGTCGAGAATTTCAAGAGAATTTTGGATATTTTCGTATGTTGATGTGGACTTGTCCTCCATTATTATCCTGTCGCTGTCCATGCCTTTTTCTAGCAGATAGTTTTTCATTGCCAAGGCTTCGCTTATTTTTTCATCATCACCCTTGCCGCCTGAAACTATACACAATGTATCGGGATTGTCATTCATAGCTTTTATTGCGGCGTCAAGCCGTCTGCGCAACATTCGTGAGGGGCGTTCGCCTTTGACCTGACAGCCAAGCACCACAATGACGTTGGCTTTTTCAGGGCGGTTTTCCTGCGCTCTATACATGAGTACGGAAAGTATGCTCACATATATTATTCCTGCAAGTATCAATGCTCCCACAAAGATAAGTCCAAACTTGCCTGCGCCATGACCCCATATTTTTGATATGATACCGCAAAATTTTGTCCAGTTGGCAGTTATCAGCAACAGTATCACCGAAACGATAATGCCAAGCAGGTTGCCCGAGCATATAACAGGAAATGGCACAAGAAACAGAAACAACAGTAAAGTTTCCAGTGCAAGCAATATTATTTTTACGCTCATTTGTTATCTCCTTGTCTTTTTTTACTATTATAACACATAGCATTTGTGATTACAAGGGCAAAAGAGAAAAGCGCTCCGCCGCAGCAGAACGCTTGTTAAGGAATGACCGGACAAAGACACTGATGTCATTGCCCTAAGTTGAGATCAGATCACCGAATTTTTCGAGAAAATCACGCTTGTCGTCATATTTAGCTACCAGCGATACAGTTTTCTTTGTGCCAAGACCGAAAATACCCATAAGTGATTTTGGATTGAGTACCTTTGTTCCTGACTGCACCACCAAATCGTATTTGCAGCTTAAAGCCGCTTCATGCAAGGTCTTGATGTCATTAAGATCGTTTATCCTGATATAAGCTTTGATCATGTCCGTGACTATGCCCTTAGGCATATCCTCCTTTCGCAATAATAAACCTCTGGATCTTGAAAATCTCCGAAATTTTCTGATGTTTTCGGACTTTCATACACAAAAATAGTAGTTCTATATTTATATATCACATATTTTAATTTATATACTATTATATGCCTATATGAACAAAGAGTAAACAGATATCATGTAAAATATTATGTACAAAGATATTAATATGAATTTGATTTATTTCATGTTAATTTATTATTTGAAATTTGGATAATTAATCACATTTAAATGTTTTAGTTAATGTGAAA
>CALEJX010000094.1 GCA_937898375.1 uncultured Ruminococcus sp. | reverse complement strand
CCCTGAGCAACAGCGAGATAAAGCTCAAATGGAGCAAGGTCAAGGGCGCAAGCGGCTATACCGTGTATATCCGTAAGAACGGCAAGTATAACAAGGTCGCTGATACCAAAAGCACAACATATACCGTAAAGAAGCTTCCAAACGCCACAAGAGAGAATTTCAAAGTAAGAGCATATAAGCAGGTAAAGGAAAAAAAGATATAGGCCTTTTATTCTTCAAACTGGAACACCGCCACAAACCCACAGCCTTGCAAGGGTTTGAAAGTATCTTCTGTAAATTCAGACAGCGTAAAGCTTTCGTGGACGAAAATTGGCTGTACAAACTATCGTGTTTTCCAGTACATAAGCGGTGAGTGGAAGGAGATAGGCAAGACCACAGGAACGTCTTATACCGTTAAGAAACTCACACCACAGACAGAGTACCAGTTTAAAATAAGGGCTTGCAAGAAGGACGATAAGAAGAAAAACTATAATCATTATGGTAAACATTCAAAAGTTGTTACTGTCATAACGAGCGTTGGAAAGGTAACAGGTGTACAGTCCAACACTCTGAATAACAGCGAGATAAGTTTATCGTGGAACAGCGTAAGCGGAGCTGACGGTTATTCAGTCGGAATGAGAAAGGACGGCGTGTATAACGAGGTCGCAGACGTAGCTGAAACAAGTGCGGTAGTTTCAGGTCTGCCAAATGCCACGAGAGAGAGCTTTAAAATTCGTGCTTATTCTATCGTGGACGGATCGAAACAGTATGGTAATTGGTCTGACGGCGTGGCAACAGCCACAGCACCTCAGAAGGCAAGAGGACTGAAAATATCGTCCGTAACCGAAGGCAGCGTTACTCTTTCGTGGGATAAGATAGGCTGTAGCGAGTATGTTATATACCAAGATACTGGTGACAACTGGGAGGAGGTAGGCAGGACAGCGAATACACAGTATACAGTTGAAGATCTTAATGCCGAAACATCATATAACTTCAAAATTCAGGCTTGCAAGGTTGATGATGCAAAGGTTGAACATTATGGTGAAGAAAGTGATGTTGTTACAGGTGCTACAAGCAGAGACGAAAAGATTACACAAGCAGATATAGATGCTATGAAGGCAGAACTTACAGCGTATTCAAGAGAAAAGGCAGAGTATATAAGAGAAAATTACAAAAAATTTGACGGTTATGGTGAAAGATACAATACATTAGATGAATTTTTTGATTATTATGCAGAAGATTGTACACCAACTTCATCGGGATATGATACCATTGATACCATACACTTTGGAGAAACCGTTAATACACTTAATGATTTTAAAAAGCTCTATAAAGATCATATTGATTATGAGTACAATAAGAGAGAAGATGTTTACTATGTTGTGTACATAGAGTCTTGTCCGAATGGTCTTGACGTAAACCCTAACCCTTGTTGGGCTGTGTACCTCCTTTACTAATAGCGGACACATATAGCACAAGTGTAATGTAAATGGAAGGTACAAATAATGAAAAGTAAAACATATAACGAAATGTACGATTTATTAACACAATCAATGTCATTAAACCATAAAATGATTGACAAGATAGAAGAACTCAGAGCGGAGAACGCAATTCTGTATAAGCAAATTGAGGAGTGTAGAGATACATTAAGATAATATGAGAGCGTTTTTCGTACTTGTTAAAAGCTAAAACGCTATACAAAATCTGTACTTGCTATGGAAAAGTCAAAGGGTTGAGAGGTGAATGTTTTGCAGGCGGTTTATGAATATCCTCCGAAGCTGTCGAGGTCGGAGAGACAGGTCAAGGCGGCGCATGATATCGAAGAACACAGGAAAATGCAGAGAAATATGTATAAGAATATCCTGCTGGGGGTCGTTATCATCATAATTGGTGCGGTGTTTGCGAGTGCGGTCTTTGCTAAGGTTTTGCTTATACTGCTGGGGGCTTGCAACTGTTCTGTGGGCGGGCTTATGTATTGGTATTACTCGCTTTCACGGGACGCTGATGTTTACACGAGT
>CALEJX010000093.1 GCA_937898375.1 uncultured Ruminococcus sp. | reverse complement strand
CCCTTGAAAGCGGATTTTTCCTACATCAGGAGGGCAAGCTCAGCGCCGATGAGGAGGACGAGTAATGCCGGAGCTCAAAACAAAACTCAAAGAATATCGTGCCAAGCTTGATATGAAGCAGGGCGACCTTGCGGAAAAAGTTGGCGTCAGGCGTGAAACTATCATACGTCTTGAAAAGGGACAATATAATCCGTCTTTGAAGCTTGCAATGGATATAGCAAAGGTATTCGGTGTATCTGTTGAGGATATTTTCTCATTTGAAGATGAATAGAGCCTGCAAATGCAGTAGAGCAAGTGATTTGCAAGCTTTTGTCACAGAAAAAAAGGCATATTTCAAAAGCACAAATACAGATATATAAGTGTATATATAAGTATAAATAGATAAATATTGAATTTATGTCGCATATACTCTGATAATCTTTAAATTACGCCATATTACTATGTATATTATCATATAAATCAAAAGTGAAATGAATTGTGAGAAATCGAGAGAAATGGAGCAAAACGGAGAGATTTAAAGAGAACGAGGGATATAAATTAAAAATTCGGCGTTTTGACTATTGACAATCATGAAAAGCTGTTGTATAATAGACAACGTTGTGAGTTCACAGGGCGAGAAATGCAGCTGTGAACAGACTTTTTAAAATTCTGAATGGAGGAAATAATATGTCAACTTATATGCCAAAAGCAGGCGACATTACTCGCACATGGTATATTCTCGACGCTGAGGGTCAGTCACTCGGTAGAGTTGCTGCAAAGGCTGCACACATTCTTCGTGGCAAGCACAAGCCAACTTACGCACCACACGCTGACTGCGGCGACCATGTAATCATCATTAACACAGATAAGGCTGTTCTTACAGGCAAGAAGCTTGATCAGAAGTCTTACAAGTGGCACACAGGCTGGATCGGCGGTCTTAATGAGATCAAGTATTCAGACATGATGGCTAATCAGTCAGACAGAGCTATGACAATTGCTGTTGAGGGTATGCTCCCTAACAACACACTTGGCAGAGCTGCTGCAAAGAGACTCAGAGTATACAAGGGTGCTGAGCACAGCAACGCTGCTCAGAAGCCTGTTAAATACGAACTGTAAGGAAGGAGCAATTTAGATGTACGAATCAAAGCAGCCATATTTCTATGGCACAGGTAGAAGAAAACATTCTGTTGCCCGTGTTCGTGTTTACGAGGGTACAGG
>CALEJX010000092.1 GCA_937898375.1 uncultured Ruminococcus sp. | reverse complement strand
TGCGGAGAGGACGCTCTCAAAGCCTATGACGAAAAGGACGGCGGCTTTGACGTTGCTCTGCTTGATATTATGATGCCCGGTATCGACGGAATGCAGGTGTGCAAGAAGATAAGAGAGAAAAGCAACACTATCGGCATTATCATGCTTTCGGCAAAATCACAGGAAATGGATAAGATATCATGCCTTATGAGCGGCGCTGACGATTATATCACAAAGCCGTTCTCTATCTCTGAACTTATTGCAAGAGTTGACGCTGTTTGCAGGCGTGTAAATCGTTCAGGCTCTAAGCCGGAGGAGGCTTCGCAGATAGTTTCAGGTCCGTTCACTCTTAATCTCAAGAGCAGGACTGTGTTCAAGAACGGCGAACAGATTGATCTGACACAGGTGGAGTATCAGATAATGGAATATTTCTTCAAAAATCAGAACACTGCACTTGACCGTTCAAGCATACTTAACCACATATGGGGCGAGAGCTACTACGGCGATGATAAGATAGTTGACGTTAATATCAGAAGAATAAGAATGAAGATAGAGGACGAGCCTTCTAATCCTAAGTATATCCTTACTATATGGGGCTTTGGCTACAAGTGGGCAGGCGGCTCTAACTGAGCTGTGAAAACATGATGAACGGAGTTTTTATCAGTTGAGCGGAAAAAACAGAAAAAATGGCAGACACAGTATCACACAGCACTGGCTGAGGAACAACCTCGGTGTGGTCGTGGGAATACTTGTGGTGCTTGAAATACTGCTTATCGTGGTGGTTAGAAATTATTACTACAGCTCTACAAGGCAGTATCTTACATCTAAAATGAAGATCGTCACTACGGCGGTAATGAACGCTTCGGGTGACGAGCAGACAAACTACAATTCTCAGATACGCTCTCTTGTGGAAAGCTATGACGAGAAAGACAAGATAGAGCTTATGGCTATCAAGACCGACGGAGAGGTAGATGTTACTTCATCGGGATTTTCGCCCTCGGAAAATGACGATATGACCGATTATGAGGACGCAAAGAAGTCCGACACGGGCATAGGCACGCAGATATACAAGCTGTCAACAGGGGAAAAGGTCATGGCGATAACGTCGGTGATATCTCCAAAGGGCAGTGAATATGAAGCACTTAGAATGCTTTCTTCTATGAAGAATATCGACAGCCAGATATTTATTATATCTATGATAATCACGGCTATCGTTGTGGCTATCATAATGCTCATGTTTTTCTCGGGAATGTTCTTTATAAAGTCTATCGTTATACCTATAAGGAGCATAAACAGCATTACAAGGCGATATGCTACGGGAGATTTCAGCGAACGTCTTGAAAAGAAGCGCAACGACGAGCTTGGCGAGCTTTGCGACTCTATAAACTACATGGCTCAGGAGCTTTCTAATACTGAGCAGATGAAGAATGAGTTCATATCTTCTGTATCTCATGAGCTGAGAACGCCCCTTACGGCTATAAAGGGCTGGACGGAAACTGTTACCAGCATGTATGAGGATAAAGAAACTTTCAAGAAAGGCATGAGGGTCATCACAAGCGAGACGGAAAGGCTTTCGCAAATGGTTGAGGAGCTTCTTGACTTTTCAAGGATTCAGGACAACAGGCTCACACTTGTTATGGACACTATCGATATACTGGCGGAGCTTGGAGAAACTGTGCTTATCTATCAGGAGAGGGCTAAGGCGCTTGGCATTACTCTTAATTACTACGAGCCGAAAATGCTGCCGTTTGTTTACGGCGACAAGAACAGGCTTCGTCAGGTGTTCATAAATATTGTGGACAACGCTATCAAATACTCCAACATGGGCGACACTGTATCGGTGGAGGCTTATGAGGAGGACAATGAGATATGTATTTCCATTTCCGATACGGGTATGGGAATATCAAAAGAAGACCTGCCAAAGGTCAAGACGAAATTCTTTAAGGCAAACCACACAAGACGTGGTTCGGGAATAGGTCTTGCGGTGGCGGACGAGATCATTCAGCGGCACGGCGGTACGCTGGAGATAAACAGTGAACAGGGCGTAGGTACAACAGTGATGATAACGCTTCCTTGTATCGAGCAGAAGAAAAAGCCTGACAATCAGGCGACTGTAGACGTGGAGCTTATTTCTTCTGAACCTATACAGAACAATGACAACGTGCAGTAGACGCACACACCGCCTTGAAAGGAAAGAAAATGAGCAATAAAGCACAAAGCAAGGAAAAATTCAAGTCAAAGATCGGCGGACAGGCTGTTATCGAGGGCGTTATGATGCGTGGCATCGACAAGGCAGCCATGGCTTGCCGCCTGCCTGACGGCACTATAGACCTAGAGGAGTGGGAGATAAAAGGCGGAAAAAATCCCCCTTGGTACAGAAAAACGCCTTTTGTGAGAGGTATTTTCAGCTTTCTTACTTCTCTTATAGACGGCTACAAGTGCCTTACAAGGTCGGCTGAGAAGCAGATGACGGAGGACGATGAGGAGGAGCCGACTAAGTTTGAACAGTGGCTTGACGATAAGCTGGGGGACAAGCTTGGACCTATCATCACGGCGATATCAATGGTGCTGGGCGTGGGTCTGGCGATATTGCTGTTTATGTATCTGCCGTCGGTGGTATCTAAATTCATAAGCAAGTTCGTTCACCTGTCGGCGTTCGGCAAAAACCTTATCGAGGGTATTTTGAAGATAGCTATTTTCATTGGCTACACGGCTTTGACGGCGCTTACAAAGGATATAAAGCGTACATACGAGTATCACGGCGCTGAACACAAGACTATCGCTTGCTATGAGCATGAAGAAGAGCTGACGGTAGAGAACGTGAAGAAATACACACGTTTTCACCCTCGCTGCGGAACGAGTTTTATTTTCCTTGTGCTGTTCATAAGCATTTTTGTAAACACAATATTCAGAGTATCATGGGCAAACATTTGGCTGAGAGTTATCATAAAGATAGCGCTTCTGCCTATCGTTACGGGCATTGCTTACGAGCTTATAAGGCTTGCGGGAAGATATGACAACATATTCACTAAGATAATCTCTGCGCCGGGTCTGTGGATACAGAGGATAACTACGAGCGAGCCTGACGGAAGTCAGATAGAGTGCGCAATTGTGGCGCTCAAGGCTTGCATACCTGAAAATAAGGAAGATGACAAATGGTAAAAAAAGAACTGTTCGATAAATGCGTGGGACTGCTTGAAGAAAGCGGTCTGGGCGAGAACGCCACTTGCGAGGTCACATGGGTATTTGAAGATGTGGCTGATGGGGAGGATATCACCCCTGAGCAGGAAAAGCGTATAAGCGACATTATTGCACGCCGCTGTGAGGGTTATCCTTTGCAGTATCTTCTTGGACAGTGGGAGTTTTATGGTCTGCCTTTTAAGGTGGGCGAGGGCGTGCTCATACCACGTCAGGATACGGAAACTATCGTTGACACTGCTTTGAAGATGTTTGCAGACAAGAAAGATGTCACTGTTATAGATCTGTGTTCAGGCTCAGGGTGCATTGGTATCACCCTTGAAAAGAAGCTTGACTGCGGTCGTGCGGTGTGCGTGGAGAAATCTGAAAAGGCGGCGGAGTATCTCCGTGAGAATATAAGTCTGAC
>CALEJX010000091.1 GCA_937898375.1 uncultured Ruminococcus sp. | reverse complement strand
ACCCGACCTACCGCTTAGGAGGCGGTCGCTCTATCCAGCTGAGCTACGGAAACATATCGTGAATACTATTATATCATAGTTTTGCCCTTTTGTCAAATGCTTATTGAAAATACTGAAAAAAGAGTTGACAAAGGGTAACTTTTGTGATATAATCAAAATACTTTATTACCTGTGAGGGAGTAGTTGGCGCAGGGGATATCCTGTGGGGCAAGTCAACATACTGATCGCCTTGGCGGTCTGGCTTGTCGGGAGGGCGAAAGCCTTTAGTAACAAGACTCACATACGGCTGACAGAATAGCTGTATGCTGAGCTTTTTTAAGTCGGATACAGCTTTGTATCAGGCTTTTTATTTTTGCCTGAAATAATTACAGGAGCGATAAAAATGGGATTTGTTGAACTTTTTCTGATCGGTGTGGGACTTTCTATGGACGCATTTGCAGTGTCTATTTGCAAGGGTCTGAATATGCGGAAGATAAACTATAAGCATGCGCTTATAATAGGCGGCTTCTTCGGCGGCTTTCAGGCGCTTATGCCGTTTATAGGCTGGGCATTGGGCAGCCAGTTTGAGCAATATATAGAGTCGGTGGATCACTGGATAGCCTTTATTCTTCTCGCTTTCATCGGCGGAAAAATGGTCTATGAAGCCATAAAAGGCGGCGATGATGACGAGGAGTCACCTGACGTGGAAAAGCTCGATATCAAGGAGCTTTTTATGCTAGCCGTGGCAACAAGTATCGACGCACTTGCCGTCGGTGTTACATTCGCATTTTTGAAAGTCAGCATTGTGCCGTCTATAACCATTATCGGTTTGACAACGTTCGTTATCTCAGTGGGCGGAGTTGTTATCGGCAACAAATTCGGCTCAAAATATAAGAGCAAGGCTGAGATTGCAGGCGGCGTTATACTCGTTCTCATTGGTCTGAAAATTCTCCTTGAGGGCGTTGGTATCCTTAAATAAGATAAAAACAAGGGCGGAAGTTTTCATCAAACTATCCGCCCTTTTATTATACCTGTTAGTCCTGCCGTCCGTGATGTTCACGCTTCTGTGCATACATCTCGTGGTCGGAAGCTCTCATAAGCTCGTCAAGGTCTTTCAGCGTCCTCGGCTTTCCTACTTTGTATCCACAGCTTATGACCATATCGTATTGGGACTTGCTCCTGCGGTTGTATTCCGCAATGCTGTGTGTTATCTTCTCGTAAAAGCTGTCTGCACCGTCTGTCTCAGCGATAACAGCCACAAATTCGTCGCCGCC
>CALEJX010000090.1 GCA_937898375.1 uncultured Ruminococcus sp. | reverse complement strand
ACAGATAACGAAAGGAAAAGTTATGGATACTTCCGCACTTCTTTGGTATAAAAATTCCGCAGACGATTGGAACAAAGCCCTGCCACTTGGAAACGGCAGGATAGGCGCAATGGTGTTCTCTCAGCCGCTGGAGGAGAGAATACAGCTCAACGAGGACTCCGTTTGGTCTGGCGGCTTCCGTGAAAGAAACAATAAGTCCGCACTGCCTAATCTCGAAAAGGTGAGAAAACTGCTTTTTGAGGAGAAAATAAGCGAGGCTGAAAAAATAATCTATGACGCTTTCTGCGGCACGCCTGTAAATCAAAGGCATTATATGCCACTGGGCGACATGAACGTTATACATTATAAAGAGAGCGAGTGTGACTTCAAGGGCAGAAGCCTTGACCTTAACACTGCTGTCTGCACCACAGAATATGACATAAACGGCGTTGACTACACAAGAGAAATGTTCATCTCACAGCCAGATCAGGTGCTTGTTATGCACATAACAGCTTCCGAGAAAAAGGCTGTCAGCGTTCGTGTCCGCATTGACGGCAGAGATGATTACTTTGACGACAATTCTCCCGTTCATGACAACGACATCCTCTTTTACGGCGGCTGCGGCTCTGAGGACGGTATAAACTTTGCCGCTTATATAAAGGTACTCCACAAAGGCGGAAAGGTATATCCGTATGGAAGCTTCATAACCTGTGAGGACTGCGACGAGGTGACTATCCTCCTTGGCGCACAGACAAGCTACCGCTGTGAGGATTATAAGGGGCAGGCTGTCTTTGACGTTGAAAGAGCCGAGGAAAAGACCTATGCCCAGCTTAAAGCTGACCATATCGCAGACTATAAGTCATACTATGACCGTGCGCATATCTCCCTTTGCGACAACAGCGGAGGAAATTCTGCCCTGCCTACAGACGAAAGACTTGCGCTTGTGAAAGAGGGCAAGCCCGACAACAAGCTTATAGAAATGTATCACAATTTCGGCAGATATCTCCTTATTGCAGGCAGCCGTGAAAAGACCCTGCCTACCAATCTCCAAGGCATTTGGAACAAGGATATGTGGCCTGCTTGGGGCTGTAAATTCACAATAAATATCAATACCGAAATGAACTACTGGTGTGCAGAGAACTGCAACCTTTCAGAGCTTCATATGCCTCTTATCGACCATATCGAGAAGCTCCGTCCAAACGGCAGAAAAACCGCAAGGGATATGTATGGCTGCCGTGGCTTCGTCTGTCACCATAACACCGACATATGGGGCGACACCGCACCGCAGGACTTGTGGATACCTGGCACACAGTGGCCAATGGGTGCGGCATGGCTCTGCCTGCATATATGGGAGCATTATCTCTATGTTCAGGACAGAGAGTTCCT
>CALEJX010000089.1 GCA_937898375.1 uncultured Ruminococcus sp. | reverse complement strand
TGGTCTGCTCTCTCATACCGCTTTCGATACCCTTAACAAGAGCATCCACCGCTTCGGGCTGGTCGCCTGAAAGTTTATAATCTGAAACAAGCTGAAACTTATCCATAAATGCCTCCTCAATCGAACAGTTGTTTTACTTATTATATTACATTTATTTTTAATTGTAAAGGCTTTTTTATCAATAATTTTTGAATTTGCGGGACAAATTGTAGGGGCTGGCGTCCTCGACAGCCCACATCTCGGAAGTCACATATTATAAATTATCGCACAATCGATAATAACCCCACAAACAAAGGTAGGGGCTAACAGCGTTCGCCCGTTTCGTTCCCCTACTCAACTTCGTGAAAATCCAAACCTTGCCGCTCCCCGAAACGGGACGTCGGATTTCTGCAAAGCAGAAATTGCGCCGCTCCCCTACATTTTGATTTGCAAGTTCTACTTCTACCGCTCTCCTCTTGCATTCTCCCCCACTTTAGGTTATAATATCACTATAGTATTAATTTCAGGAGGACATAACATGAATAGATCATATGACGAATACAACTACACCCTATCAAAGCGTGAATTAGAAGAACTTAAATTCTTATTCATCTCTGATGATGTGGACTACAACGACACTGACACAAACGGTCTTACTTTCCTGCTCACTGCTATCGAAAGCGCCGACTTTGTGGAACAGAACGGTGTTCTCAAGCCTGACAAGCGAAGCGTTGATTTCATCAAGTGGCTCATCGCTCAAGGCTCAGATGTGAACTTCCCTGCCGACAAAAAGCCTTTACAATATGCTATCCAATGCGAGGAGGAGATATCCCGCCGCAAAGGCAAAGCCTGTGATATGTCAGAAATTCTTCTGCTTCTCCGTGAAAGCGGTGCTGACAGCTCAGGTCTTGACGAGCTTATTAACGGCGGTTTCTCCGCTCGTGTGAAGCTCTGAGGTACAGCATGAGAGAATTTACGATAAATCAAAATGACGCAGGTCAGCGTGTTGACAAGTTTCTCACAAAGGCTGTGCCGAAACTGCCTAAAAATCTACTGTACAAATACCTGCGACTTAAGCGTATCAAGGTCAACGGCAAACGCTGTGAGATATCCACACGGCTTGCTTGCGGTGATGTTATGCAGCTTTACATCAATGACGTATTTTTTGAGGGTGAAAGCGCCGACAGACCTGCTTTTCTCAGTGCGCCAACATCTCTGAATATTATTTACGAGGACGAGAATATTATCCTCTGTGATAAAAAGTGCGGACTTGTGGTGCATGAGGACGAAAGCGGCTCGGCGGACACGCTTATAAACAGGATACAACACTATTTATATGACAAGGGAGAATACCGTCCTGAGGAAGAGCTGTCTTTCGCTCCCGCTCTTTGCAACAGGATAGACCGCAACACAGGCGGCATTGTAATATGTGCGAAAAATGCCGAGAGCCTGCGTGTGCTTAATCAGAAAGTCAAAGACAGAGAGCTTGAAAAGCTTTATCTTTGTGTGACAGTGGGCATACCGAAGCAGAAATCTGCACGGCTCA
This sequence comes from uncultured Ruminococcus sp., assembly GCA_937898375.1. GTDB lineage: Bacteria > Bacillota > Clostridia > Oscillospirales > Ruminococcaceae > Hominimerdicola. The sequence continues at coordinate 182 of CALEJX010000089.1, read as the reverse complement.
CGGCTTATCATCAGAAAGACGAAGCTACAAAGACTGTAAGGGTATCCGACAAGAAATTCGAGGGCAGCCGCACCATGATAACCTCTTATCGTGTGCTTGCTGAAAACAAGGCTGACGATCTTGCGCTTCTTGAAGTTGACCTTATCACAGGCAGAACGCATCAGATAAGGGCGCATCTTGCC
>CALEJX010000088.1 GCA_937898375.1 uncultured Ruminococcus sp. | reverse complement strand
TTCAGATGAATATGCTCATAAATTTCTCTGACGATATCTATGACCTTATGTTCAGAAGCTACGAGGGCGAAACTAAAGAGAGCCAAAAGCAAGCTCTTGAGGATCTCTATGCCGCATGGAAGTCGGGAGATATCGAAACTTTCCTTGAAGAAGACAACGAGGAGGAGCTTGCAGGCTATTCTGAGGAGGACAAAAAGACCGCCGAGGATTACAATAACCAAATGCTTTATGACAGAAACAAGAACATGGCAAAGGCTGCCGAGGATCTTATGTCTCAGGGCAAGAACGTGTTCTATGTTGTTGGTGCGGCACACTATGCAGGCGAGGGCGGAATAATCGACTTGCTCGAAAAAGACGGCTACACAGCCGAGCGTGTGCAGTATTGATAGACTTGTATAGGGGAAAGGGGTAACAAATAAATGCCACATTCATCAGGGGGAGGCTCTCACAGCGGAGGGTCGCACAGCGGTTCGGGATTTTCCGGCTCATCATCAAGTTCGGGAGGATCGAGTGCAAAGCACATAAAGCACACAAGCTTCCCGGGGGCAAGAAGATATGTTTACTATGAGAACTATCGCCCTGTGTATGTCTATGCAGACTATGATATCCGCAAGCAGACCGCTTCGGGCAAGGTGTGGAGCATAATAGGCAGTACTATCAGCCTGCTCTTTGGTATCATGCTTCTTGCCATGTGCTATGATAAACCACAGAAAATGGATACAAGTCCTTCGTATCACTGTGAGATAAATGATACGGCAGGGGTCATCGATGATATCGACAAGGTGCAGAACGCAATAGTTGATTTCTATGACGAAACCGGTATACCTGTGGAGATAATGACAGTGAACAACGAGGATTGGCAGGGAAGATATTCAAAGCTAGAGGACTTTGCCTATGATATGTATGTGACGGAATTTGATGACGAGGACCATTGGCTGGTGGTATATTCTGAGCCTACATCTCCTGATCCTGATTTCAATGATTGGTACTGGGAGGGTATGCAGGGGGATAATACAGACAATATCCTCACTGTGGATAAGACGGACGATTTCAACGAACTTATGCAGAAATATCTAACCGCTAACAGCCGTTATGATCTAAGTTCAGCCATTGCGGCGGCTTTTGACGAGACTACTTCGACCGTTATGGAGGGTCATGTAGAATGGCTATTCGTGTTCTGGGGACTTCTCATGTCAGGTATCGGAGTGTATGAGATATACCAGACGCTTATCACAAATAAAAAGGCTTATCGAAACGCAGTTAGATGTGCAAATGACGCAAAAGAGGACACCTGTGAATACTGTGGAAACGTCTATGTCATAGGCACTTGCAGCGAGTGTCCACACTGCGGAGCGCCCCTCAGACCACATAATGTGGAAACAGTACAGCCTGCCGCAGATACTACACAAAAATAAGAAAGGGGGATAACAAATGCCACATTCATCAGGGGGAGGCTCTCACGGAGGAGGGTCGCATGGCGGCTCACATCACAGCAGCTATTCCCACGGCGGTTCAGGAAGAAGTTCACGCCACACAAGAAACACCTACTTTCCAGGTGCAAGAAGATTTGTATATTATGATCATCATAGACCTGTCTATGTCTATGCAGATTATGACATAACCGAAAAAAGAAGTCCTCTGAGATTTCTTATGTTGCTTTTCTATCTGCCGTTCATTTTATTCACATTTTCAATGTTCGCAGAGGCTTATCATCACCCTCATAAGCTTCCGCAAAACTATGATTACAAAATAGTTGTGGAGGATAAGGCAAACGTTCTTGGCAACACCGCAGAGCTTAGAAACTCGCTGGTGGCATTCTATAACCGCACCGGTATCTCGCCTGCGGTAATAACAGTGGAAAATTCCGACTGGCAGGAGTATTATTCAAGCCTTGAAAACTATGCCTATGACCTCTATGTGAACCACTTCGAGGACGAGAGCCATTGGCTCATAGTTTATTCCACACCTGATGACTATTCTTCCTCAGACGGCTTTGAGGATTGGTCTTGGGAGGGTATGCAGGGCAACGATACAGATGATATTCTTACAGAATCAGTAACGAACGACTTCAATGACGAACTGCAGAAAAATCTCACTGCGAGAACACGCTATACAGTGTCATCGGCTATCAGCACATCATTTGACGACCTGACGCCTACTGTAATGAAGAGCAAAGTGAATTGGACAATGCTGATTACTGCCATTGCCATTCTAGCCTTTGTGTGTTTGCACGCCTGCCTTATGATAGGTATAAATCCAAAGGCGAGAAAATATGCCAAAGCAAAGCCATGTTCTGACGCAGCTCAGGAAAAAGCCTGCGAATACTGCGGCTATACCTATGTTGTAGGCACCTGCACGGAATGTCCTCACTGCGGAGCGCCTATCCCACCGCAGGATCAGCCTGCTTCACAAAGCACTTGATAAAAATTACCGCCTGAGAAGCTTATACCTCCCAGGCGGTTTTGTATTGTGTTTAGCCGTACATCTCTGTCTGCTCAGCGTAGCTGTAGATTATCTCGGAGTTAGGGTCAATGGCAACTCCCTTTGCGTGGAAAAGCTCTGTTATGGTAACGAACTCGTAGCCCTGTTCTTTCAGCGCAGGGATTATCTTGTCAAGCGCCGCAACTGTCTGAACATTTCCGCTCATATCGTGGAGCAGGATAATGCCGCCGTCCTTAGCCTGAGCAAGCACCTTTTCAACACGCTCTTCAACGCCTATGGCATTGTTGTAGTCCTCTGCGCCATATCCGCATATAAACGGCATATCCACAGCGTCAAACATTGTCTGATTTACCGCAATATAAGGCGGACGGAAAAACTGCGGACGCTCGCCAACAGCCGCTTCCACCTTGTCGGAAGTGAAATCTATCTCAGCTTTTATCTCATCAGCGGACAGTTTTGTCATGTCAGGGTGGCTCTGTGAGTGGTTTTCAATGTCACAGCCCATGTCGTAAGCACGCTTCATGACCTCTGCGCTCTCGTCAGTGATGTTGTTTCCGATAACGAAAAACGAAGCCACAATGCCGTGTTCTTCAAGCTTGTCAAGCACAAGGGGAGTTGTGTCAGTATTAGGTCCGTCGTCAAAGGTGAGGGCTATCACCTTGCCGTAGTCAGACTTGTCACGAAGCTGTCTGCGTTTAGCCTGCGAGCTTTCATCAGCCTTTGAGCTGTCTTTGTCTGAACTGCTGTTTTCAGCGCCACAGCCAACGCCCATAGCAAGGCTGAACGCCACTGCACCCATAAGTATAGTTTTAAGCACCTTTTTCATATGATTTTCTCCTTTAAATTTATTATTTTTATCATAGCATAATTTCCCTTGATTTTCAATAGTATTTGGTGACAAAGCAACAAAAAACGAGCGGTCAAAAACCGCCCGTCAAAGGTCTGCTATTTTTCAGAATGTTTCTTGCCCTTGAAGAATTTTCTGTATATCATTACTGTGATAACAGCATATATCGTTCCCGTGAGAACGCCTGTGATAACGTCGAATGGATAGTGTACCCCCACATACAGCCGTGAGAACGCAATTAGTGTTGCCAATATAAGTGCAGGCACGCCGTATTTTTTCGGCATCTCCATGAACATTACCACCGCCACCGCAAAGGAAGCTCCCGAATGTCCCGACGGAAACGAGTAATCTGATTGTGCGCCTATTATCCTGTTAAGTTCCTCTATTGCCTCGTAGGGTCTTGTTCGTGCGATAACGTTTTTGAGAATGATGTTGTTTATAAGAAAAGTTGCCGCAAGTGAGCATGAACACACGATCCCTGTTGTTCTAGTCTTTTTCAGTATGATAAGTAAAACGCATATGCCTATCCATAACGCACCGCTGTTTGCAAGATAGGTTATGAACTTCATTATTGGGTCGAGCCAACCTGCACGCAGGTTGTTCTGTATCCATAACAGTATGTCGCCGTCTATTTTAAGTAAGGTGTCTAACATTTATCTTCCTGCCATTTATGTAATTTTATCCCTTGAATATATTTACACTAAAACTGACAAGCCCGTCAAAAAACGAGCTTGTCCTTTGTGTATTAATGCTTTAGTTCACACTTTCGCAAATTTATATTATGATAAGTTCATTTTCATGTATAAAAAGCTTAAAATCATGTGCGATACCCTTAACAAATTAAATTTGCATAGAAAATTGATTTCCAATTACAGCTTAACAGGCTCTATCTTCCAGATATTCTCTGCATAGTCCTTGATAGTTCTGTCAGATGAGAACTTGCCTGCATTTGCAATGTTCAGCCAGCACTTCTTTGCGAACGCAAGCTTGTCTTTGTAATCTGCGTTGACTTTCAGCTTTGCCTGAACATAGCTTTCAAGGTCGCCAAGAACATAGTAGTGGTCAGGAACGTGCCAGCTTGCGCCGTCAGTAAGCGCCTTGTAAAGCTCCTTGAAGCTGCCCTCCTCGTTGGACGGAACGCCGCCGTCTGAAAGACTGCCGTCAATAAGCTTGTCAAGAACACGCTTTATCTTGTCATTTGAGAAAAGTATCTCTCTCGGGTCATACTTTGGCATTATCTCGGCAAGCTCCTCAACTCTTGCGCCGAAGATGTAGTTGTTCTCCTCGCCTGCCTCCTGAACTATCTCAACGTTAGCTCCGTCATATGTTCCAAGGGTAACAGCGCCGTTGAGCATAAGTTTCATGTTGCCCGTGCCGCTTGCCTCAGTGCCTGCAGTAGAAATCTGCTCGGAAACATCAGCCGCAGTAACAAGCTTTTCTGCATAGGAAACATTGTAGTTCTGTACGAAAACCACTTTGATAAGATCCTTGGTATCAGGGTCAGAATTAACAAGCTTGCCTATCTCGCCAATAAGCTTTATGATAGCCTTTGCTCTGCGATATCCCGGTGCGGACTTAGCGCCGAATATGAACGTTGTCGGTGTAAAGTCCTTTATAGAGCCGTCCTTGATACCATAATAGATGTACAGTATAGACAAAGCGTTAAGAAACTGCCTTTTGTATTCGTGCAGACGCTTTATTTGTATATCAAAAATAGTGTTTGGGTCGATATCAACGCCGTCATGCTCCTTTACAAAAGCGGCAAGGCGGTTTTTCTGCGCTTCCTTAACAGCCATGAACTCGTTGAGCACAGCCTCATCGTCAGCATATTTTTCAAGCTTTTTAAGCTCGTCCAAGTTCTTCACCCAATCTGCATTGCCAAGAAGCTTTGTGATAAGAGCAGAAAGCTCAGGGTTGCAAAGTGCAAGCCAACGTCTTTGTGTGATACCGTTGGTCTTGTTCTGAAATCTCTCAGGATAAAGTTCATACCAATCTTTGAGAGCATCCTTTTTCAGTATCTCAGTGTGGATAGCCGCAACGCCGTTTATATAGCTTGAAACATAGATAGCCATAAATGCCATTTTAACCATGCCGTCACCAACAGGAGCAAGCTTAGAGATATACTCTCTGTCCTTTTTGAGAGCGTACATATCCTTTATGAAACGCTCGTTTATCATAAGAATGTAAGTGTAAACCTCAGGCACAACCTTTTCCACAAGCCTGCAATCCCACTTTTCAAGAGCTTCAGCCATGATAGTGTGGTTTGTGTAGTTAAACACCTTGTGAGCTATCTCAAAGGCCTTGTCAAAGCTGTAGCCATGTTCAGCGCAAAGCTGTCTTATAAGCTCAGGCACAGCGATAACAGGGTGAGTATCATTGAGCTGGATAGTGATATAGTCGCCGAGATTGTCAAGAGTGCCGAACTTAGCCAAATGCTTTTTGAGAATATCCGTCACAGAAGCGGCGGAGAAGAAATATTCCTGTTTAAGTCTGAGTATCTTTCCCTCTTCGCAGTTATCGTTAGGATAAAGCACCTTTGAGATGTTCTCGGCGTCATTTTTAGCCTTTACAGCGCCGTCATAGTCGCCGCAGTCGAACTGAGCGAAGTCGAAGTCCTCCACGCTCTCAGCCTGCCAAAGTCTGAGTGTACCAACATTCTTAGTGCCAAAGCCGATAACAGGCATATCATAAGGCACGGCGTAAACAGTTTGGTCGCCGTATTTTACTGTTACCTTGTCATTTTCGCATCTCTTAGACCAAGGGTCGCCGTACTTTGTCCAGTTGTCAGCTTCTTCTTTCTGGAAGCCGTCAACTATCTTCTGCTTGAAAAGACCATACTTGTATCTAATGCCGTAGCCGTCCAAAGGCAGGTCATGAGCGGCGGCGGAATCGAGGAAGCAAGCGGCAAGTCTGCCAAGACCGCCGTTACCGAGGGCGGCGTCCTCTATCTCCTCGAGGTCATTAAGGCTTCTGCCGTGAGCTTTGAGAAGCTCGTCCACCTCGTCGGTGATACCAAGGCAAAGTAAGTTATTATAAACGGCTCTGCCCATAAGGAACTCCATAGAGAGGTAGCAAGCTCTGCGGTTATCAAGGTGAGCCTTTCTGCTGTTCTCCCAATCGCTGTCGATAAGCTCCATAACAGTAGCCGACAGACTTTCGTGGAGCTGCCAAGGCAGAGCTTTTTCAACGCTCGTGCTAAACTTCTTTTTCAGGTCTTTACTAAGTTCGCTGTAAAACAGTTCTTTGTTCATTGGTTTTTTATCCTTTCTGGTATTTTATGTATTCTATTGCACTTTATACTTTGTGATTATTCGCACAACGTATGGTAGGGGCGAACAGCGTTCGCCCGTTTGGGTCGCCTGTTCAAACCTTGCGATATCCGCACAATGGTCGGTACATTGTTTCAAACACTTTACGGCACGACATTTTCCAGCACGGCTCGTCTACACAAATTTGTGAAAAATTGAAATCTCGTCGCTCCGAACGGGCGAACGCTGTTCGCCCCTACATTTATGCCGATAGTCTGTCATGCCGCAAAATCGCTGCGCTCTTTGCGGATTTTGTTTTGTGCAGGAGGGTAGTAAAAGCGGTGCAGGTTTTGTGCTTCGATATTTGCTTTGCGATAGGAGAATGTTTGGTATTCTTCTTTTGCTTTTCTGCACCGCTTAGTAGGCTTGCGCCTATTGAGGCTCTGCCCATTTCTTGTGAGCGAAGTCGAACAAGAAATTTACTCCGCACAGGGCTTTGCCCTGTACCCACAATGGGTTTCACCCCTTGACCCTGACCAGGGGCGTGCCCCTGGTCCTTTTGCTCGCTTCGCTCGGTGTTTCTTCTACTTTGCTTAGGTGATTTGCTCGGTTTGGCTATGTCATTCCTCACTCCTCACTTAATCCCGCTCCGCTCTATCTACCATAAACCGCAGTTATTTTCGCCAATCTCTCCGCCAATCTATCATCAAGCTCATCAAAGCTTTCCAATCTCCACTTCCAATTCGCTCCCACTGTTGACGGTGTATTCATTCTCGCTTTATCGTCAAGACAAAGTATATCCTGCATTTGTGCGATAGCTGTATCGCACACGCTCGACCAACAAAGTCTTACCATTGCCCAAGGCACGAACTCGTCTTTTGTAACTCCAAGGTAGTCTTTACAATAGCTTCTGGTCTTTTCGTCACAGCTCTTTATCCAGCCAAGTATAGTTTCATTATCGTGTGTACCTGTATAGCAAATGCTGTTCGTGGTCTTATAATTGTGCGGCAGATAGCCGTTTGTGTTGTCAGAATCAAAGCCGAACTCCAGCACTTTCATGCCCGGATATCCGCTTGCATTTAGCATTTTTACAACGTGCTTTGTCAGGAAGCCCAAGTCCTCTGCGATTATCTTCACGTCCCCAAGCTGTTTTCTCACTTCTTTGAAAAGCTTCATGTCAGGACCTTTTCTCCACTTGCCCTTTTTGGCGTTCTTTGCGCCGTATGGTATGCAGTAATAGCTCTCAAAGCCTCTAAAATGGTCTATTCTCACCACGTCATAGGTCTCAGATGCCGCCTTTATACGCTCTACCCACCAGCGAAATTTATCTCTTGCTATGTATTCCCAGTTGTAAAGAGGGTTGCCCCAAAGCTGACCGTCCGCCGTGAATGCGTCAGGCGGACAGCCTGCTACTTCAACAGGCTTCTTTTCTTTGTCAAGGCTGAAATACTGCGGCGTACTCCACACCTCAACACTGTCATACGCCACATATATCGGAATGTCGCCTATTATCTCGATACCCTTTTCGTTGGCGTAAGCCTTTAGCTTTTTCCACTGCTGGAAATATTTATACTGCACAAAACACCAAAAGTCGATATCGTTTGCATATTCTTTTCTTGCATTTTTTATCGCCTTTGGCTTGTACATTTTCAGCGGCTCGTCCCATTCATACCAAGCCTTGCCCTTGTTGGCAAATTTCAGTGACATAAACAAAGCGTAGTCATATATCCAATCTTTGTTTTCTACCACGAATTTTGAGTATGCCTTTTCGGGCTTCTTGCGAAAACGCTTGTGCGCCGTCCTAAGCACCTTAAAAATGACCTCGTATATCTTGCCGTAGTCAACAGCCCCCTTGTCATTGCCCCATTTGATATCCTTGTATTCCGCAGGCTTCAGATAACCCTCGGCTTCCAAAGCTTCAAGGTCTATAAAGTATGGATTTCCTGCATGAACAGAAAAGCTCTGATACGGCGAATCACCATAGCTTGTAGGAGATATAGGAAGTATCTGCCAACACTTCTGATGAGCCTTTTCAAGAAAATCCACAAAAGCATAAGCCTCTTTGCCAAGCTTGCCGATACCATAATCGTTAGGCAGAGAGGATATGTGCATTAAAATACCCGATCTACGCATAAAATGCTCCTTTCATGTCAGACCGCACCCTTTTATAAAGTTTCAGTGCAGCTGTTTATAATATATCAGTATAATTATACTACTTTTCAGCCATTTTTGCAATAGAAAAACCGCCATATATTTCATTTTAGAAATATTTTCTCCAAGCAGAAAAAATCCCGAGGATACAAGGCCCTCGGGATAATTTTTTATTCATGTGTTATCATCATAAGCACTGCAAAGTAGTGGAAAACGCTTCCTGCAATGGTGAACAAATGCCATATTGAGTGAAAATATTTCTTGGTCTTTTTAACATAGAAAATAACGCCAACAGTGTAGAAAAGTCCGCCGATAAGGATAAACCACAATGAGAGCGGATAAACCTTTTCTATCATAGGCTTAACAGCGATTATGACTACCCAACCCATTGCGATGTAGCAAACAACAGAGGGCTTGCGGAATTTTTCAAGGTCAATGGAGTTCAGCACAATGCCAAGAATAGCCGCACCCCAAACAATGCCGAAAAGCACCCAACCAAGAGCACCTCTTAAAGGCACAAGAGTAATAGGGGTGTAAGTGCCTGCGATAAGGAAGAAAATGGTGTTGTGATCCATTATTCTGAAAAATTTTTTCGCCTTTGGATTGGTAATAGCGTGATAAAGGGTGGACATGGTGTAAAGAATGATGAGGGAAGCACCGAAAATAGCAGAGCTTACAACGCCCCAGGCGTTGGAGTAAATGGCGGCGAGAACGATAAGAACAGCAGTGCCGGCAATTGAGAGCAATCCGCCTGCGCCGTGGGAAACGGAGTTGAATATTTCCTCGCCGAGGGTGTATCTTTTGGTTAGATCCTGAGGTTGGATCTCAGCAGATTTTGACATAGTATCATTTCCTTTCCGATAGGACCGAGAATTTGCGTGTAAGTTTTATTACTATAGTATAGTAACACTTTTTTGGACAGTTGTCAAGTTTAAATACAGGTGTTTAAAAATCTAGTGAGGAGTTAGGAGAGAGGAATGACAGCGCCGCACAGAGCAGGAAGCCAATGCCAAGCAGAAGAAACACCGAGCGAAGCGAGCAAAAGGTCCAGGGGTGAAACCCATTGTGGGGGTCTGGGGGCAAAGCCCCTAGCGGAGCTTAAGGCAGAGCCTCAATAGGCGCAAGCCTACAAGCGGTGCAGGATAATAAAAGAAGAATTGCAAATTTGTTTCTTATACATAGCAAATATCGAAGAACTAAATCTGCACCGCTTTTGTAGTTTCTTTTGCAAACTTTCCCCGCAAAGAGAGAAGCGAGTTTGCGGCACACCGACCTATAGCCAAAAGTGCATCATAATAAAGTCATTGACAAATCAGCGGAAAGTGCTATAATATGAATAAGATAAGAGGGTTATTTGAGGTGGAAAATTTCGTGGCATCCACACGCCGCTGGTACCGACAGGGGAAACCCGAGAGATGCAGGAGAACGCCACGCCTGCCAAATAACCATTGCTTTGAAAGCCGTTCTGAGAGATCAGGACGGCTTTCTTCTATATTATAGTCACTGCCATGTCAATACAGTTTGTTCAATGTAGCCAAAATAAAAAAAATTCAAAACCCCCTTGACAAAACATGAATATATGATATAATAAACATATGAACAGTTATTCATATGATGAATTGAAATAAACCATAGCGAACATAATAAGACAATAATAAAAAGGAGAGCGAAAATAAATGAGCGAGAATACATTAAAGCATGAGCATAAACAGTGCGGAGGAAAGAATATAGAGAAAGTTGAGGAAATAGAGAAAACATTGCCTGTCGAGGAGGAGATCTATGACGTGGCAGAGCTTTTCAAAGTCCTCGGCGACCAAACAAGAGTGAAAATACTCTTTACCCTTATAAAAGACGAAATGTGCGTGTGTGATATCGCAGAGCTGCTGGAAATGTCACAGTCAGCTATATCACATCAGCTGAGAGTGCTGAAGCAGGCTAGACTTGTGAAGTATAGACGTGAGGGAAAAACAGTCTATTATTCAGTTTCCGATGAACACGTTGCTATCATACTCAATATGGGTATCGAGCATATCAGCGAGTAATTTGTGTGATCTGATTTTTGTAGTATAAGGAGAATGTGAAATGAGTAAAATGACTTTGCTTCTTAAAGAACTCGATTGTCCTCATTGTGCGGAAAAGATCGAGAAACGTGTGGGCGAGCTTTCGGGCGTTAAAAGCTCTAACCTTGATTTTATCAATAAAAAGCTTACTGTTAAGTTCGAGGGGGATAAAAACGCACTTCTCACCGAGATAGAAAATGTTGTCCATAAGCTCGAGCCTGACGTTGACGTTAAAGAGCTTAGCACTTCTGCTGAGAGAACTATCTATCTGAAGCTTGAAGACCTGGATTGTCCTAACTGCGGCGAAAAGATAGCAAATCGTGTGGGCGAGCTTTCAGGCGTTATCTCATCAAATGTTGATTTTATCAGCAAAAAGCTCACTGTCAAAACAGACGGCTCTAACCCTGACCTGCGTATCATGATAGAAGATACTGTCCACCAGATTGAGCCTGACGTTACTGTCAAGGATTATGGCACTCAGACAGCCGAAACTGAGTCTGTAAACGACCATAAGGGCGAGATAGTCAAGCTTTCTGTGGCTATCGTGTTCTTTATCGCTTCAATGCTTTTGGATAAGCTTGGAAGCGGCAAAGTCTGCGAGTATCTCAGCGCAGGTCTTGCAATAGTCGCTTACCTTATCGCAGGTCTTGACGTTGTTATCGCCGCCGTAAGAAACCTTGTAAAAGGCGAAGCTTTTGACGAATCACTGCTCATGACTATCGCAACTGTGGGCGCATTCGCACTTAAAGACTTCCGTGAGGGCACAGCCGTTATGCTTTTCTTCCAGGTTGGTGAGCTTTTCCAGACTATTGCAGTAGAGAAGTCAAGAAAATCTATCACAAAGCTTATGGAGCTTAAGCCTGAGTCCGTAACAGTTGTAAGAAACGGCAAAACATATGAGCTTCCTCCGGAGGATATCCTAAAAGACGAGATAATCGCAGTAAAAACAGGCGACAGGATACCTCTTGACGGCGTTGTTACAGAGGGCGAATCTGAGCTTGATACATCAGCTCTCACAGGCGAGTTTCTTCCTGTCGAGGTCAAAGCAGGAGACATCGTTCTCAGCGGCTCAACGAACCTGAGGGGACTTCTCAAAGTTCGAGTTACAAATACTTTCCACGAGTCCGCAGTGTCAAAGATACTTGATATGGTGCAAAACTCCAGCGAAAGAAAAGCCAAGACAGAAAAGTTCATCACACGTTTTGCAAGAGTTTATACCCCTGCGGTAGTTTTCGCCGCACTTGCTCTCGTGTTTATCCCAAGCTTCATTCTTGGCTTTGACCAGTTCTCAAAATGGCTCTACAGAGGACTTCTGTTCCTTGTAATATCCTGCCCATGCGCACTTGTTATCTCAGTACCCCTCTCATTCTTCGCAGGAATCGGCGGAGCATCTAAAAAGGGTATCCTTATCAAGGGTGCAAAAAACCTCGAAACAATGGCGCAGTGCAAAACTCTCGCAGTTGATAAAACAGGCACGCTCACAAAGGGCAAGTTCACTGTCCTTAGCGTAAACCCACAGGGCGTTTCACAGGATATCCTCCTTGAAGCCGCCGCATATGCAGAAAGTATGTCAACTCACCCTATCGGTATCTCCATAGTGCAGAGATACGGCAAGGAAATAGACGGCGCAAGACTTTCCGATGTTGAAGAGATAGCAGGAAACGGCGTAAGAGCAAAGCTTGACGGCAAAGAGATACTTTGCGGAAAGAAAGCGCTTCTTGAAACAAATAGCATTGCCGCACAAAGTTCAGAGGACTCCGCAACTGCAGTTTATGTTGCTCTTGACGGCAAGTTTATAGGCGAGATACTCCTCGGCGACGAGATAAAAGAAACTTCTGCCACAGCCGTTTCAAGACTTAGAGAGCTTGGGGTCGAAACTGTCCTCCTCACAGGCGATAAGAAAGATACCGCCGAAAAGGTGGCAAAGAAAGTCGGCATAAAAACATTCTTCAGCGAGCTTCTCCCTGAGAACAAAGTAGAAAAGGTAGAACAGCTCATAAAAGACCCAGACCGCAGACTTGTTGCATTCGCAGGCGACGGAATAAACGATGCACCTGTTATCGCAAGAGCCGATATCGGTATCGCAATGGGCGGCTTAGGCTCAGATATCGCAATTGAAGCCGCAGACGTTGTGCTTATGAACGACGACCCGTCAAGCATAGCAGACGCAGTAAAGATATCAAGAAAGACTATGACAATAGTAAGAGAGAATATAATCTTTGCCCTCGGCGTAAAAGCCCTTGTGCTTATCTTTGGTGCATTGGGACTTGCAGGAATGTGGCTTGCAGTTTTTGCAGACGTTGGCGTAGCTGTTATAGCTATCCTCAACGCCCTTAGAAGCAGCAGAATAAAATAAAGCTATGTGCAGACCTGCAAATGCGCATAAATATGGCATTTGCTTGTAGGGGCGAATAGTGTTCGCCCGCTTATCCACAACAACGTAAAAATAACAAGGCGGACGCTGGAAAAAGCTCCGCCTTTTTTCTGTCATTGACAATAAGCCTGATATGTACTATAATATTGATATTGTAAAAATGAACGGAGGTGCGGTCAGGTGGCTAATAAAGACAGACAACAAAACTACACAAACGATAATAAGCCTCAGGACTACTACGAACAGGAATATCAGCGACAGCTTGACGAGTTCAACCGCATAAGCGGTGCAGGCGGTCAGCGTGTTCAGCAAATAGACGAGGGAGTAAGCGACTTTGACGATTACTATGACGAGGGCTACTCTGATGATTACACACAGGGTACAGCTCAGCCATACGGGCAGGGAAGCCGCTCATCATCAGACTACTCAGGCTCGTACAGAGAAAGCGCTCCAAGACGGCAGACACAGAGCAGGCAAACTTCACGTCCGCAGAATAGACAGAGCAATCAGGGCAGGTCGGCTAAGTCGTCAAAAAGCAAAAAGACCTCAGCCCCAAGACAAAATAATGACCTGCAATTTGGCAAAAACAATAAAAGCCGTAACGGTCAGACAAACAAAAAAGGTAAAAACAAAGTGGAAAATAAAAAAAGACACCCTATAAAGACCTTTTTCAAGGTGCTTATCATCATACTGTTGGTGGTTTTCATATTGGCGAACGTGCTTATATGGCGATACATAGGCATGGTGAACAAGGTGGACAGAGGTCAGCGAACGAACACAGGCGCTTCCATGAACAGCTCTGATGTGCGAAATATCCTGCTCATAGGCTCTGACACAAGAAACGCTGACGAGCGTGGAAGAACGGACTCCATGATACTTCTCTCCATTAACAGCACCACAAAAGAGATAACAATGACCTCTTTCATGCGTGATATGTATGTTAATATCAAGGGCGTTGACGCTGACGGAAACGATATAGACACATGGTCGAAGCTCAATGCGGCGTATGTTTACGGCGGTGCAGAGCTTCTTATGGATACCATAGAGTATAACTTTGATATCGCCGTTGACGATTATGTTTATATCGACTTCCTGTCATTCGTTGATATCGTTGACGCAGTTGGCGGAATCGAGCTTGATATTTCCGATGAAGAAGCCGAGGGCATGAAGCCGCCAATGGCAGAGCAGAACAAGCTTCTTGGCAACGAAAAGGGTACAGACTATCTCGATAAGGGTGGAAAGAATCTCCATGTGAACGGCAATCAGGCGCTTGCCTATGCAAGACTTAGATATGTGGGCAACGCAGATTTTGAGCGAACAGAGCGTCAGAGAACTGTTATCACAAAGATAATCGAAAAGGCGAAAAGCTCAGACCCACTGACTATTGACAAGTTTGCAAGAGCTTCAATGTCACATCTTACCACCAATATGTCACAGACACAGCTTTTTGCTCTTACCTATAAGGCAATATTCTCTATGAACTATGAGATAAAGTCCCTGAGAATACCCGATGATAATTCCTATTCTTATGGCACATCATATGACGGTCAATCAATTCTTGACGTCGATTTTGAAGCCTGCAAAGCGCTTCTCAGAAAAGAGATCTATAACCAATAAAAAGAAAAGCTCTGCTTCGGCAGGGCTTTTTTGTGTGGGAAAACAAGCGGTCACAGGGTAGGGGCGAACACTGTTCGCCCGTTTCGCTTATGCACTTCTGTTCGTTATCCGCACATATTCATGCACCAAAAAACGGCGTATCCCAATATGGGATAACGCCGTTTGTCTTTGTATTATTGTTCAGGTGTCGGCTCAGGGTCAGGAGCAGGCGGATCAGTGTCAACTGGCTCTGTCACAGGAGGGTCTGTAACAACAGGCTCAGTGTCTGTGGAAACCGCAGTTGTCTCGCTTGGCTGAGTCAAAGACGGAGTAGTCTCTGTGGCTTTCTTTGTCTCAGATGCAGCCGCAGTTGTTGTGGTTGTAGCCGAAGTAGTCGTGGTGGTAGTAGCGTAGCTCGTTGTAGTCGTGGTAGTGGTGGTCTCCTCCTCAGATGAGTCCTCCTCTACAGGCTCGTCGCCAAATGCGATAACGCCCCATTTTCCCGACTGTCTTACCCACGCCTTGCCGTTGTGAACAGGTCTAGCCTGATCGAACTCGCCCGGCTGAACAACGCAGTTGCCGTCTATGTCATAATAGCCATATGAAGAATTTATCGATACAGGAAGATAATCGTCTGTGAAAAGATAAGGGTGAACTGCCATTTCGTCATCTATTATCTTTCCGCAGTATGTGCTCATATCGCCGTCACACTTGAAGTCGATTATGGTCTTGCCGTCAGAACCAACATATCCCCACTTGCCCTGATCATTCTCAAAGGCAATGCAGGTAAGTCCTGCTCCCTTGTATGCAGGGGCATAGAAATCAGTGTACTGCATATCGAGAATAAGCTTGTCCTTTTTTGCAAGTCCGTAAAGCGGCTCGCTCACAGGAGTGATGTCATAATATCCGCTGTCATTCTTTACCACGTCAGCTTCACATACCACAACAGCCTTTTTGCCTGTGTATTCCTCGCCGTAATACTCGTCAGCGTCCTTTACATAGATCTTGCCCTCATCGCTGTTCCAGTAATATCTCGGTGAGCTGTCATGATGTTCCGCCGCATAGTATACCACCTGATTTGAGCTGTCGATACTGCAGTAATCATACTCATCGTTCTTCTCATTTATCACATTGAAAAGCGTGACCTCGCCGCACCAGCAGGTGTAGTAATCATCATATTCCGCAGGCACTACCATATTTCCGCTGTAGTCGATAATGCCGTATTTGCCGTTCTGTCTGATAACTGAATAGTTTGCATAAGCCGTGTTCTTTTCGTTGTTAGGGTCGACCTGACTTCCGTCAAAAGAAATGATATTGTCGGCGCTTATAGTCGGCTCAATGAGCCAGCGGTAAGCCTGTTTCTGTTCTGAGTTCGAGTCAGCCGTATAGGAATAACCGTCAGGGGCAGCGTCGTCATCAGCACCCTTTTCCCAAGGCATTGCACAGCCTGTGAGCATAGCGCCTGCCACAACGGCTGTCAGTGCAGAACAAAAGATCTTGTTCATAAGTTTCCTCCTATCATTTTCTGCTTCTTTCTTATTGCCCATTTTCTTTATTTTTATCTTTTCAGGGCAATATCTACACATACGATTATTATATACTATAACCCCTTTTATGTCAATAGCACAACTTACAAACAGCACCGTCATGCCGCAGAGATTTTCAGCGATTTTAACACGAAAACCCCCGAAAAAACGCCGTTTAAAGCCTAAAAGGGACTGCCGCCCTGCAAGCGTCAGTCCCCCATATCTGCATGATTATTTTATGAGCTTCTCCGCCCAATTATGCGCACACATACATCTCCATACAAAAAATAAAGGGTCAAAACAAATTGACCCTTTAAATACCTATTAAAGCGATTTTAGACGGATTCGCAACCCCTATTAAAACAGA
>CALEJX010000087.1 GCA_937898375.1 uncultured Ruminococcus sp. | reverse complement strand
ATACAAGTACTCTACAGCCTGTTCCAGAAACGCACCTCGGTTTCACTAAGTCGCATGGCTTGTACGTGCCCGCAAGTATCAAAACGCTTTCTACTTATACACGAAAATCACCCCTTTTGTTGCATAAAAAATGCAACAATTGCAGAAATATTGCCAAATTAAATCATAAATCATTTGTTTGCACAAATCAGTACACGCAAAATTGTGCAGGATAACAAAAAACAGGACAGCCCATATGAGCTGTCCTGTTTGCGTTTGTGGGAATTATTCTTCTGTCTCTGTGGTCTTGATGTGAAGCTCTTCGAGCTGCTTTTCGTCTACGGTGGACGGACAAGCACTCATAAGCTCGCTGGCGTTCTGTACTTTTGGGAACGCTATTACATCTCTCAGGCTGTCGGCGTTGCAGATTATCATGGAAAGTCTGTCAAGTCCTATGCCCATGCCGCCGTGTGGTGGTGCGGCGTAACGATATGCGTCTACGAGGAAGCCGAACTTTGCTTCTATCTCATCGTCTGTCATGCCGAGGGCTTCAAACATTCTCTGCTGAAGCTCAAAATCTGTTATTCTCATTGAGCCTGATGAAAGCTCTGTGCCGTTGAGGACAAGATCCCATGCCTTTGCACGGACGTTTGCAGGGTCGGTGTCAAGATAGTCAAGACACTCCTCCATTGGCATTGTGAATGGGTGGTGCGCTGCTACCCATGTGTCGTTCTCGTCATCATACTCAAAGAACGGCATTTCTGTTATCCATACAAAATTGAACTTGCCCTCTGGGATAACGCCAAGACGCTTTCCGCAGATAAGTCTAAGTGCGCCCAAAGTTGGAAGAACTACCTTGTTCTTGTCTGCGCAGATAAGGATAAGGTCGCCCTTTTCTGCTCCTGTGGCTGCATTTATCTTGTCAAGATCGCCCTCGCCGAGGAACTTCTTGAATGAGCAGTTTGGCTCGTCTGCCCAGCGGATATATGCAAGACCCTTTGCGCCTATGCCCTTTGCGTGTTCAACAAGCTTGTCTATCTCTTTCCTTGTGTATGTTGCTGCGCCGCCCTTGACGTTTATTGCACGAACTGAGCCGCCTGCTTCGATAGCTGACTTGAATACAACAAAGTCGATATCCTTAACTGTGTCTGTGATATCCTGTATCTCCATTCCGAAACGTGTATCAGGCTTATCAGAGCCGTAACGATTCATAGCGTCTGCAAATGTAAGTCTTGGCAGTGGGAGAGTTACTTCTACGCCGAGTATTTCTTTGAAAAGCTTTTCGATATAGCCCTCGATACAAGCTTGGATATCCTCCTGATCGACAAAGGACATTTCAAGGTCTATCTGTGTGAACTCAGGCTGTCTGTCGGCTCTGAGGTCTTCGTCACGGAAACATCTCGCAAGCTGGATATATCTGTCATAGCCTGATATCATAAGGAGCTGCTTGTATATCTGTGGTGACTGCGGCAGGGCATAGAACTTGCCTGCGTGAACTCTTGACGGAACGAGGTAATCTCTTGCGCCCTCAGGGGTGGACTTCATCATCATAGGGGTTTCTATCTCAAGGAAGCCGTTGTCATAGAAATACTCTCTTGTTATCTGAGCTATCTTATGACGGGTGATGATATTTTTCTGAAGCTTTGGATTTCTAAGGTCAAGGTAGCGGTATTTGAGCTTAAGCTCATCGTTCACCTTATCTGAATTTGTGACCTCAAACGGCGTTGTTTCAGCCTTTGAGAGTATTCTCAGGTCTGTTACGGCAACTTCTATCTTACCTGTTTTGAGCTTTTCGTTCACGCTCTCACGAGGGCGCACCATACCTTTTGCCATGAGGACATACTCGCTTTTTACAAGCTGAGCCTTTTCAAAAACGGCTCTGTCTGTTTCGTCATTGAATGCAAGCTGTACAAGTCCTGTTCTGTCACGGAGGTTGATAAAGATAAGGTTGCCCATATCTCTTACTCTGTCGGCAAAGCCGCATACAACGACTTCCTGCTCAGTTTCAGGCACTTCGCCGCAGTAATGGGTCCTGCGCAAGCCCTTCATTGTATCAAGTTTCATTTTACATTACTTCCTTTTCTTTGGGTTTATTTGAATGGATAAAATTAATTTTCGCTTTCGTCTGTTTTGCTCACGGCTGGCGGGAAGCTGTCGAGATAGGCTCTGACGAACTTCTTCTTGTTGTCCCAGAACATTAGGAACAATCCCACGAGCCATATTGCGACAAAGCATACTGCGCCTGTTCTTTCTCCAAGCGCCACAAGCATAAGGGTCAGAAAAAGCACAAGCACTGTCCATATCACGCCCACAACATAGGCATAGATAGGCTTTCTGAACTTGCCGTATATCCTAGAGCCGTTGGGGGTCTTTTCTACTTTGCCGTAAAAGCCTGTTGAGCCGCCGTCACGCTTTTTAGCGGTGTGGTGGAATATCTGAAAGCTTTCGGCGTCTGTGCGGTAGCCATAGAAAATGGTATCGTCACGGTGGTTCTTCATGAACTTGCTTTGGGAGAGAATGTTTATAGTCGGTCTATGCTCGATAAGGTCGCCGTCAAGCTTTCTGAGAACTCTTTTCGGCGAAAGCGAGGTCTCTACCTCATAGGTCACGGGTCTTATTGCAAGCATTATTTATCTTCCTTTTTATCGGGATAATCAGCAGGGTCAAAGACCTTGTCGTTTATCTTTATTTGTCCGCCGGTGTGGGTGTTGCAGAGCATACCATAGATAGTGCCGCATTTTGTACACCTGAACTGGTGGAAAAGCTTTTCGGCATACCACTTGTTGTCGCTGTCCATTATCTTATCAAGAGGGCAGGTCTGGTAGGTCATTTCAACTTCGCCAGCCAGCAACATTCTTGCAAGAGAACCTACACAGAGCATATATTCCTGCGGAGTGTGTATTTCTACTAGAGGTATTTTCTCGCACTGTTCACATCTCATTGCTTAGTTCTCCTTTCCGATAAATTTTTCTATATCGGCGTCGATATCCTTGAACATATCTGCCATAAGGGCATTTGAAAAGTTCTCGGCAAGGGTGTTGTCAAGCTTGATATCTGTCTGCTCGCCTGTTGCCATGTTTTTGAGCTTTGCAACGCCTGACTCTATCTCGTTGTCGCCAAGGACCATAACGAACTTTGCGCCTGTTTTGTTTGCATACTTCATTTGAGCGTTAAGTCCTTTGCCGATAAGGTCATATTCTACGAAACAGCCCTCTTCTCTAAGCTCGGAGGCTATGCCCATTGCCTTTTTAAGGGCGTCCTCACCCATTGGTATGATATAAAGGTCGCAGGTCTTCTGCTCCATATAGTCGCAGCCCTGAGCGTCCATTACCATAAGAAGTCTTTCAAGACCAAGACCGAAGCCGAGGGCGGGGGTAGGTTTTCCGCCAAGCTGTTCGATAAGACCGTCATAACGTCCGCCGCCGCAGACTGTACCCTGTGCGCCTATCTCATTGGTGATGAACTCGAAAACTGTTCTTGTATAATAGTCAAGACCTCTTACTATCCTAGGGTTGATATCAAAGTCGATACCCATTACGGAGAGGTACTCCTGAAGCTTCTCGAAGTGTTCTTTGCAATCGTCGCAGAGGTAATCGAGGATAACAGGGGCGTCCTTGCCAAGCTCCTGACAGTGTTCGTCTTTACAATCCAGTATTCTCATTGGGTTTTTGTCAAGTCTGTCCTTACAAGTTTCGCAAAGCTTGTCTTTTCTTGCGGCAAAATACTCTTTCAGAGCCTTGTGATACTCTGCACGGCAGGTAGGACAGCCTATAGAGTTGATGTTGAGCTTGATGTTTCTAAGACCTGCTCTGTCGAGAACGCTTTTTGCAAGAGATATCACTTCTGCGTCTGCTCTTGGGCTTTCAGAGCCGACCATTTCACAGCCGAACTGGTGGAACTCTCTGAGTCTGCCTTTCTGTGTGTTCTCGTGTCTGAAACATGAGAGGATATAATAAACTTTCTGCGGCAGACCCTCGTTGAGGATACCATTTTCAAGAACGGCTCTCATTGTGCCTGCTGTTCCCTCCGGACGGAGAGTGAACTTTGATTCGCCTGCTGCGGAAACTGAATACATCTCTTTCTGAACAACGTCTGTTGTTTCGCCGACAGAACGCACGAACAGACCTGTTTCCTCAAAAGTTGGTACTCTTATTTCTTTGAAGCCGTATATTTCGGCAGCTTCAGAAACTATCTTCTCAACAGTGTGCCACTTACAGACCTTTGAGGGAACGATATCTTCTGTGCCTTTTGGCTTTTTAACTATCAATGCCATATAATTACGATCCTTTCTGTATTTTGTCTTGAATTTTAAAACTCAAAAATCGTTGAAAGTTCCATGAACTCGGAATATTATCAAAGAACGGGCGAACGCTGTTCGCCCCTACGTTAAAGAGCTTTGGTGCTGTAATTACAACGTTTCAAATTTCAAAATCGTCAATAAAACCTTTTTTTATATAATAACCGAATTTAAGACATTCGTCAAGTGCTGTTGTGCTGCCTTTTTCGGTCATTGACCAATTATTTCGCTGTGTGCTGCCACGGCTCGCAGGGCAGGGGATAATTTTCTGCGTGAAAAAATGCTCCGCAAGCTTTTTTGCACGGCGCATATGATATGCGGTGGTGACTAATATGATGCTTTTGCAGTGGGGAAAATGCTCTTTTATCATAGCGGCTGCGCTTCGGAGATTTTCCACTGTGTCAAGGGAGTTTGTTTCCGCAAGTATGGCGGAGGTCGGTATGCCGCATTTTTCGGCGGCTATGAGCATGGCTTTATATTCTGCCATTTCGCCAAGGGAGGTCATTTGCACTTTTCCGCCGCAGAATATAAGATGTGGGGCTTTTCCCTCACGGAAAAGCTTTGCCGCAAGTGGCACACGATAGTTGCAGGCTTTGCGGCTGCCAAGAACTATTATAACGTCGGCAGTTTCGCCTTTATAGTCAAGACCCTCGAAAAGAAGCTTATCTACTATTTCGGGGGTGATGTTTTCTTTTGTCAGCTCGCTGGCTTTCATTGTTGTACCGCCTTTGCTTTTTGGTGTGCTGATTGATTTAGAGATACGAGAGTGAGTGGGGGAGCGAAACGGGCGAACGCTGTTCGCCCCTACAGGTGGTAAGAGTACATATAATACGTTGTATATAGAACATATTTTACGCATAAGGTTTCTAAAACGCACCAAACGCACAAAGTACGGTTTATACCAAAGTGCGGTTTAATAACAAACCTATCCTCGGGCTACAATATAAAGTCGCCCTTAGGCGGTGCTCATGCGAAATAAAAAAGTCGCCCCCTTGTAAAGGGACGACTTTTACCGTGATACCACCCTAATTATCCGAACACTTCGTGCCGGATCACTCTAATGCTTTAACGCAGCTGTACGTCCGTCCTTGAACAAACGGAAGCTCCAAGGCGTCCTTCTTCCTGCCCTTTTTGTAAGCCCTCTCACCAACGGCTCTCGCTGAAACATAAGAACGGAATACTCTCCCTTTCATCGCTTTTGTGTATGAAGTTTAATTTATATCTTGGTAGGATTAACGATATCTCTCCAATCAAGATCGCCTCGCTCAAGTGCATGGATAAGCGCTTCGGCGGTGGCAATGTTTGTGGCTACAGGAATGTTGTGTACGTCACAAAGTCTGAGAAGATTCATGTCGTTAGGCTCGTGCGGCTTTACTGAGATAGGATCTCTGAAAAACAGAAGCAGGTCTATCTCGTTGCAGGATATCCTCGCTGCGATCTGCTGGTCGCCGCCCTGTGAACCGCTGAGATAACGCTGAACGTTAAGTCCTGTGGCTTCGGCTACCATTTTTCCCGTCGTGCCTGTGGCACAAAGATTGTGCTTGCTGAGTACGCCGCAGTATGCGATACAGAACTGTACCATGAGTTCCTTTTTCGTGTCATGTGCAATAAGTGCAATATTCAATGGAAACCCCCCGTTTATATATTAATGGTTTTTAAGTTTCGTGGTGTAAAAACAGCCGCCTTATGCACTGATACTCTCACGCAGCACGGCTGACAAGGTACTCAGACTTTGATAGAGAGGGGTATATGCTCTCCTTTTATTCTTCTTGAAATAGCAGAGAATGCAAGGAAGCCCATTGAACTTGATGAAAGCGGTGCGCCCTTTCCTGTTGCAAGAGGGATAGCGCTGTCCTCTGGGATAACGCCGAGAAGCTGTACGCCGACTGTATCGATGATAGCGTCAAGGTCGTCCATTTCGTCAAACTCGAAGATCCTCTTGTTTGCCTTGTTGATGATAAGTCTCTGCTTCTGATTTCCTCTCTTATAGAACTCGTCTGACATCATTCTTGCGTCTCTTACGCAGACAGGGTCAGGGGTAGTAACTATAAGTATAAGGTCAGAGTTCGTAACTATGTCAAATACAGAACCGTTGATACCTGCGGAGGTGTCAATGATTATGTATTCAAAATACTTTCTCATTTCCTGTGTGATCTTCTCGATATCCTCAGCCTTGAGCTGAACGAACGGGTCGGACGGAGCGCAGAGAACGCTCAGGTTTGAAGCAAGCTTAACTGTTGTTGTTGCCTTGTATACGTCACAAGTACCCTCAAGAACGTCACCAAGATCGTATGTAATATTACCCTGCATACCGAGCATGATATCCATACATCTCAGACCGAAGTCAAGCTCGATGATAAGAGTACGATTTCCCTGCTTGGCAAGGGCGTAACCGAGACAGGCGCTTATAGAAGATTTGCCTGTTCCGCCTTTACCGGAAGTAACTGCAATAATTTTTGCCATAAAACTCATTGCTCCTTTCATATATCAATCCTGCGGCTATCCGCAGAACGCATCAGCATAATATATCGCCTTTCGCCAATGGAAAAGGCTGATTTAAGAAAACGTTTCAGTAACCTCCGCAGACAACACGGAGGAGCATGGCGTTACCTATTAATATTGTACCACATATTTTGAAATTGTCAAAGACATTTGTACAAAAAAGTACAAAATCGTTAATTCACATTAATTTACGCTTTGCCTTTTGGCTATTTTGCACAACGCAAATTCTGTGATACAGAGCCTGCTGTGTTAAATCATAGCAAACCGATAAAATTATTATACAATAATATTATTAATGCTATAAAAATTATTTTTGAAAATTATATAACAAAATAAAAATCGGACAGGTAGTTATATTTTGTGGGACAACACATATAAATGTACAAACTTTGAAATAAGAAAGCGAGGAAAAGGTATGTTTATCAAGACAATAAAAGTAAAAAAGCCAACATTTGCGGCGGTGGGTGCGATACTGGCGGTATTGGCGCTGTTGGCGGTGATAATAGTGACGGTTGTGAGGATATCATCGCCTGCGGTGTATGAGATGAAGAGCGAGGCTCAAAGGCAGGCGTTTCTGAAAGAAATGGGCTGGGAGGTGTCGGAGGAGTATGACGAGTGCAAGGCTGTGACGATACCGAAAGAGTTCAATGATGTGTACGAGAAGTATAATAAGTTGCAGAAGCAGCAGGGGTTTGACTTGGAGGATCATAAGGGGAAAACGGCTGAGGTGTATACATATACTGTGAAGAATTATGGGGATAAGAAGAAAGAGGTCAGGGCGAACCTTATCGTCTGTGAGGGACAGCTTGTGGGGGGAGATGTTTGCTCGGCGGAGTTGGACGGATTTATGCAGGGACTTAGGAAGAAGTAGAAGCCTAGGTTTAAGTGAGGAGCGGAGTTTAAGTGAGGAGTGAGGAGTGGCATAGCTGCACAAAGTAGGGTAGCAATACAAAGCAGAGGAAACACCGAGCGAATCGAGAGAAAGGTCCAGGGGCACGCCCCTGGTCAGGGTCAAGGGGTGAAACCCATTGCAGGG
>CALEJX010000086.1 GCA_937898375.1 uncultured Ruminococcus sp. | reverse complement strand
AATGCCTGTCATAAGACCGTCTGCCATAAGGTCGGTTATCTCGCCCACCTTGTCAGGACCTATGATAGTCAGCACCGCACCAAGCGCCGCAAGTATCAATGCCACGGCAACTATGCCGATACTGCCTTTCATATACTCTATTATCTTTTTCATAGCGGACGCCATTTCGCCCTTACTAGCCTTTTCAAATTTTCTCATTGTGCAGTCCCCCTTTCTATGCAAGCTCTGCCGCACTAAGCTGTGAAAGTGCTATTTCTTTGTATACGTCGCAGTTTTTCATAAGCTCCTCATGAGTACCCATGCCCACAGCTTCGCCACGGTCGAGAACTATTATTTTGTCTGCATGGCGGATAGTGCTTATTCTCTGTGCAACGATTATCTTTGTTGTGTCTTTAAGCTTTTCGTTAAGACCCTCTCTGAGCTTTGCGTCTGTCTTATAGTCGAGGGCTGAGAATGAATCGTCGAACACAAGTATCTCAGGTTTTCTTGAAAGCGCTCTTGCAATAGACAGACGCTGTTTCTGACCACCTGAAACGTTTCTGCCCATTTGTGATATCATATGCTCTGTGCCGTCAGGGAGCTTATCCACAAACTCCTCTGCCTGAGAAAGCTGGATAGCATTTTTAAGCTCCTCGTCAGTTTCAGGAGCGGCGCTCTCGCCGAAGAAAACATTTTCTCTTATGCTTCCTGCAAAAAGCACAGCTTTCTGCGTGACGTATCCAAGCTTATTATAAAGTGTATCAAATTTGTAGTCCTTTACGTTTACGCCGTCAACAAGGACTTCGCCGCCTGTTGCGTCGTAAAATCTCGGTATAAGGCTTATAAGTGTTGTCTTGCCGCTTCCTGTTGCACCGATTATTGCAAGGGTCTGACCCTTGTTTATCTTAAAGCTTATGTTGCTCAATTCGTCCTCAGAGGCATGTGGATATCTGAAAGAAACGTTTTTGAACTCCACAGTACCCTGCTCTCTTCCCTCGCTGACGCTTCCCTCTTTTATATTCACGTCACGCTCAAGCACTTCGTTGATACGCTCTGCTGATACCTGAGCTGCAGGGAGCATCATGAATATCATAACAAGCATCATAAATGACATTACAACGTATGTGGCATATGTGCTGAAAACAACAACGTTGCTGAAAAGCGTTATCCTGTCTTGAACAGCCGTAAGTGCTATCTGCTCGATAAGCACTGCGCCAAGCCAATAGATAACAAGTGTAAGACCATTCATGCCGATGTTCATAACAGGCATCATAAGTGCGAACATTTTCTGGTTTTTGAGCTGTGTGTTCATCATTTCCTTGCTTGGAACATCGAACTTGTCGTTTTGATATTTCTCAGCATTGAAAGCATGAACAACGTTTATACCTGTGAGGTTTTCTCTTGCCACACGGTTTATCTTATCGGTTAGCTTCTGAACGATACGAAATCTTGGTATGCAGGTCGCCATTACCGCAAGAACGAACACGCATATCACCACAACGAACGCCGCTGTCACAGCTGAAAGCTGCCAACTCTTGCCAAGTATCTTTATAACAGCCCACACTGCCATGATAGGAGATTTTATTATCATCTGCAAGCCCATTGATACTATCATCTGTATCTGTGTGATATCGTTTGTTGTTCTTGTTATAAGGCTAGGTATGGAAAAATCCTGCATTTCCTCGCTTCCCATATCCATAACGTGGTTGAAAAGTTTCTCTCTTACTGCGTAGCTGAAACCCGAAGCCGTCTTTGATGAAAGATAGCCGCAGCCGATAGCAAGTGCGGCGCTGGCAAGGGTACAGCCAAGCATTTTAAGTCCAACGTTCAGTATATCCGACGTTTCGCTTCCTGCGGTATTAAGAAGCATTGTCAAGTCTGTCATATAATCAGGCAAAGTCAAATCAAAATACACCTGTGCCAGCACAAGAACTGCGCAGAGAACAGCCATAAGCACCTCTCGCCTGCGCATATTTTTAAGCAGTTTTATCATAGTTGTTACCTCCTTCTACGAACATTCTTTTAATATGTCGTCTATATTGTCGCTCATGATATGCAGGCATTTTCTGAAATGCGCCATATCGTCATCTGAAAAGCCTTCTATAAGCTTGTGAGCAAACTTTGTCTGCATCTCTCTGCCTTCTTTTATCACAGGCTCAGCCTTTTTGGTGCAGACAAGGCGGCATTTTCTTCTGTCGCCTTTCACCGCCTGCCTTTCAACAAAGCCTGCTTCCACAAGCTTTTCTACATGAAAAGACACAAGCGCCGCCTTGATATTCCTGTATCTGCATATATCCCCTGCGGTGTTGAACTCAGGGTTGTTTGCAAGGAACATAAGCACGTCAAGCGCAGTCTTTGGCATATCAAGCTTTTTACAAAGTGGCTGCATGACCTTTTCATAGGCGTCTGCAAGCTTTTTTGAGTGATTGAACATATGCGTTGCGGCTGTCATGTTATCATTCATTGTCAAACCTCCAATATTAGATAGTTCAAAATTGAACAATCTAATATTAACACTTCTGCACGAGATAATCAATGAACATTTTGTAAATTCAGCTTCTCACGCTGCCATTTTTGTAACAATGCAACAAAAATCAGATATACAGACTATAATATTTGTGTAGCAATAAAACCGCCCTCTCCGCTATTGCAATAAAGGGAGAAATGTGTTATAATAACGATGTATGGGCAGAGTATGTGCTCTGCTTCACCTTTGGAGAAAGGAAAGTGGTGCAAAATGGATATTGTAAAAGGCGATATTCTTGTAATGAAGAAAAGTCACCCCTGCGGCAGCAACAGAATGATAGTTCTGCGCTCAGGCATGGATTTCAAACTGCGCTGCGAGGGCTGCGGACGAGAGTTCATGATAGTACGCAGCAAAGCCGAAAAGAACGTAAAAACTATTATCAGAGAGGCTGAATCATAGCTATTCTCGCAATTTATGCAATTTATAATATATAATAAATGTATGATATAAAATAAAACGACAGGAGAATATAACTATGTTTGAAAAACTTAAAACACTTGAAGATAAATTTAATGAAATAAACGAAAAACTCATGCAGCCTGAAACTGTAAACAACACTTCACTGTATACGAGTCTTATGAAAGAATATAAGACACTTACGCCGATAGTTGAAAAGTTTGGCGAATACAAAAAGGCAAAGGCTGCCAATGATGAAGCTTTGGAGCTTCTTGACGCAGGCGGAATGGATAAGGACTTCAAGGAAATGGTGCAGATGCAGCTTGAAGAGTCCAAGGAAGATATGGCTAAGCTTGAGGAAGAGCTTAAGCTCCTTCTGTTGCCGAAAGACCCTAACGATGAGCGTAACGTTATCATAGAGATAAGAGGTGGCGCAGGCGGCGAGGAAGCTGCACTGTTTGCAGGCTCTCTTTATAGAATGTATTCAATGTATGCCGCTTCAAAGGGCTGGACGATTGAGGTCATGAACGCCAACGAAACAGAGCTGGGCGGCTATAAGGAAATTACTTTCAGCGTATCAGGCGAGGGCGCTTATTCAAGACTTAAATATGAAAGCGGAGTACACAGAGTTCAGCGTGTGCCTGAAACCGAGTCACAGGGCAGAGTTCACACATCTACTGTTACAGTTGCCGTGCTTCCTGAAGCTGACGAAGTGGAGCTTGACCTGAATGAAGAAAAAGACCTTAAGATAGACGTTTTCCGTTCATCAGGCGCAGGCGGACAGCATATCAACAAGACATCTTCCGCTATCAGAATAACTCATCTGCCTACAGGCATGGTAGTTGAGTGTCAGGACGAGCGTTCACAGTTTAAGAACAAGGAAAAGGCTCTGAAAGTTCTCCGTTCAAGACTTCTCGACCAGAAAGTTCAGGCACAGAACAAGGAGATCGCAGACAACAGACGTTCACAGGTGGGAACAGGTGACCGTTCCGAGAGAATAAGAACTTACAACTATCCTGAGGGAAGAATTTCCGACCACAGAATAGGTCTTACTATCTACAGACTTGAACAGGTGCTTAACGGCGCACTTGATGAAATAATCGACGCACTTGCAACAGCTGATCAGGCTGCCAAGCTTGCAAGTCAGGAAGAAGAATAAAAATGTTTGACACAAAAATACTTGGCACTGACGAGGGCAGCATAGCATATGCCGCAAAGCTGCTCTCACAGGGTGAAGTCGTTGGCATGCCTACTGAAACGGTGTATGGTCTTGCGGCGAACGCTTTTGACGAAGCGGCTGTAAGAAAAATATTCGCCGCCAAGGGAAGACCTGCCGACAATCCTCTTATAGTGCATATATCTGACATTTCTCAGCTTGAGGGGCTTGTAGATAAGATACCGCCCCTTGCTGTAAAGTGTGCAGAAAAATTCTGGGCAGGACCGCTCACTATGATAATGCCAAAGTCTGACAAGATACCAATGGTAACGAGCGGCGGACTTGACACAGTAGGCATAAGAATGCCGTCACATAAGGTGGCAAGAGCGCTTATCTCAGCCTGCGGCTTCCCTATCGCTGCTCCGTCGGCGAACCTTTCAGGAAGCCCATCACCTACAACAGCACAGCACGTTCTTAACGATATGCACGGCAGGATACCTGCTATCATAGACGGCGGAGCTTGCGGAGTGGGTGTTGAATCCACTGTCATAAGCTTTGAAGGCAATGACAGCATAAGGCTTCTGCGACCTGGTTTTATCTCAGCGGAAGATCTTATGGAGATAACACCGAACGTTCTTATCGACAAGGGAGTTTTGGAAAAGCTGGGCGAGAACGTGAAAGTTCGCTCCCCTGGTATGAAATACAAGCACTATGCCCCAAAAGCAGATGTGACTATCATTGACAGCAGTCTTGAAGCTTTCAGAGATTATGTAAAAACTCACGCTGATGAGGACACCACACTTATGGTGTTCACTGACAGCGATTGTGAGGGACTTAATATCCCGCATATCTGCTATGGCGCAACTGACGAAGAGCAGGCAAAAGAGCTTTTTGACGTACTCAGAGAGCTTGACAATATAGGTGCAAAGAAAGTTTTTGCACGCTGTCCCAACAAAGACGGCGTAGGGCTTGCAGTGTATAACCGACTTTTAAGAGCCGCAGGCTTTCAGGTGGTGAAGCTGTGAAAAAAACAGTAGTAGGGCTTACAGGTCAGAGCGGCGCAGGCAAGACAACTATATCGGACGCTTTCAAAGAAAATGGCTTTGAGATAATAAACTGCGATATTGTCGCAAGAGAAGTAACGAACGCTGGGAGCGAATGCTGCAAAGAGCTTGCAAAGCTTTTTCCAAGCTGTTTTGACGAGAACTACGCTCTTGACAGGCGAAAGCTCGGGGAGATAGTTTTTTCTGATAAGGAAAAGCTTCAAACGCTCAACGATACCATATACCCTTTTATAAACAAGCTTATTGATGAGAAGATAAACGCCGCAGAGAGCGATTTCATTCTTCTTGACGCACCTACCCTTTTTGAAGCAGATGCGGATAAGCTTTGCAGTGTTATAGTGAGCGTTGTGGCTGACTTTAACATAAGGCTTGAAAGGATAACCAAAAGGGACGGCATTTCAGCGGAGCTTGCGAAAAAGCGTTTCTCTTCTCAGCATACTGTGGAGTTTTTTAAGGCTCACAGCAATTTCGTCATTGAAAACAACGGCTCTGTGCATGACACATACCAAAAGACCTGCGAGGTCATAGAAACAATAAAGGAAAGATATAATGGCGGCTAATGGAAAAAACAGCAGGCGTAAAAAGAAAAAGCACATAAAAAAAGGTCCTGTACTCATAGCGGTCATACTTTTGCTGTGCGGTATAGGCTGGCTTACATATCTTTATCACGAGCAGATAATCAACAAGGCAAAGGATATTCCTAATTCTTTTTCATATCCTACAGATTATGATGAGTATGTAATAAAATACAGCGCCAAGTACAAGTGCGACCCTGTGCTTGTGTTCTCTGTAATAAAAGTGGAAAGCGGCTTTAATAAGGACGCTGTTTCATCAGTGGGCGCAAGAGGTCTTATGCAGCTTATGGAGGACGCATACGATTGGATAAAATATCGTCTTGACGATCAGCGTGATAACACATATGACGATATGTTCGACCCTGAACTTAATATCCAATACGGCACATATTATCTCAGCTATCTTATGGAAAAGTATGACGGCTCCATAGAGCTGACAGCGGCGGCATATCACTGTGGCATGAATCTTGTTGACAGTTGGATAGAAAACGGCACTGTTGACCCTGACAATTTCAATGTCAGCGATATACCAGATGAAAATGACCAGACTTCAAACTATGTGCGCAAGATACGCAAAGCCTATGACAATTATAAGGATATACTCAGTAGTCATGGGGATATAACGGAAGCAAACTAAAAACGAGAGTATTAGCAAATCCGAACAAATGGAGCGTCGAACAGTGTTCGCCCGTTTGTCAACTTGCTTTTCACAAATATATAAATAACATAAAGTTTATCTAAGTAAGGAGGAATTTACAATGGATAACAAGAAGAAAGAAAAGTCCGAGGGCGAAAAGCTTGCAGAAAAGCTTCTTTCGGATAAGAAAAACGGCGGGCTTCGCCTTAGCGAAGAAAAGATCAAAAAGGCAGACAAGTTCTGCGAGGGCTATAAGAGCTTTCTGAACACCGCAAAGACAGAGCGTGAGGCGGTTATCGAAGCAGTGGCTCAGGCTGAAAAAGCAGGCTTCAAGCCTTATGAAAAGGGCAAGAAGTATGACGCCGGCGACAAGTTCTATTTTGTAAACAGAGGCAAGGCTATCATACTTACAGTTATGGGCAAGGACAGTCTTGAAAAGGGTATCAGACTTGCTGCCGCTCATATCGACTCGCCACGTCTTGACCTTAAGCAGAACCCACTTTACGAAGACAAGGAGCTTTGCCTGTTCAAGACACACTATTACGGCGGTATCAAGAAGTATCAGTGGACAACTGTTCCAATGTCACTTCACGGCGTTGTTATAAAGGCTGACGGCGAGAGCGTTACAGTAAATATCGGCGAGGACAAGGACGACCCTGTTTTCTGCGTAACTGATATCCTGCCGCATCTTGCGGACGCTCAGATGAAAAGGCCTGCTCCACAGCTTATCAAAGGTGAAGAGCTTAATCTGCTCATAGGCTCTAGACCATTCAGAGATGACGCTGTTTCAAACAAGGTAAAGCTCAACATCATGGCTATCCTTAACGAGAAATACGGCATTGTAGAGGACGATTTCGTTTCCGCAGAGCTTGAAGCTGTTCCTGCATTCAAGGCTCAGGACGTTGGCTTTGACAGAAGCATGGTTGGCTCTTATGGTCAGGACGACAGAGTTTGCGCATACACAGCTTTGCAGGCTATCCTCAAATGCAAAGACCCTAAAAAGACTTGCATGACAATACTCACAGACAAGGAAGAAACAGGAAGCGACGGCAACACAGGACTTAACAGCTCATATCTGCCATACTTCATTGCTGACCTTGCAAAGGTATATGGACTTGAGGGCAGAAACGTTATTTCAGCTTCCGAGTGCCTTTCGGCTGACGTAAATGCAGCCTTTGACCCGACATTTGCAGAGCCATTCGAGATAAGAAACTCATCACAGATAAATTACGGCGTAGTTGCCACAAAGTTCACAGGTGCAAGAGGCAAGTCAGGCACTTCTGACGCTTCCGCTGAGTTTGTTGGCAGAGTAAGAAAGCTCTTTGACGAACACAACATCGTTTGGCAGACAGGCGAACTTGGCAAGGTTGACGGCGGCGGTGGAGGAACTGTCGCACAGTATATTGCAAACCTTGACATGAACGTTATCGACGTTGGCGTGCCAGTGCTTTCAATGCACGCACCATTTGAGATAACCTCAAAGATAGACACTTATATGGCATATAAGGCTTTCTCTGTCTTCTTTGCTGACTAATTTAATATCAAAAAGCTATCCGCTTTCCCATTCTGGGAAGGCGGATTTTTTTGTACCCATTGCGACAATTTTTCCACACAAGCAGTGATATCATAATATCAAAGGGAGGAACGCCATGAAAATTTACATAGATATACTCCTTGTGACAAATGCCATTATGACGCTTATCATGCTGGAAGCGGCAAGCAGGGTGTGTCACAAGGTCATAAGCCCTCTGCGGCTGTTGGCAGCTTGCTCGGTGGGAGGGCTTTCGTCACTTGTTATGGTCATAGACAGCGGCGGATATTTCACCGCTGTTCTTATTGTGGTGATAAAGCTTGCCACCGCGGCGTT
>CALEJX010000085.1 GCA_937898375.1 uncultured Ruminococcus sp. | reverse complement strand
TCGCTCATGCCGTTTGTGACAGTGCCGCCGTTTTCGGAAGCTGACGGAACTACTGTACCTCCTGGACACATACAGAAAGTGTAAACGCCTCTGCCGTTTTTATCACGCCATGAAAGCTGATATTCGCCCTTTGGAAGCAGTGGATTGCCTGCATGGTCGCCGTAAAGGCTTTCGTCGACAGCCGACTGCTTATGTTCGATCCTTGCGCCGACGGAGAAAGGCTTTGGCTCGAGAAAGATGTTTTTGCGCTGCAAAAGTTCAAAGGTGTCTCTTGCGGCCTGCTGAGATAGTCTGCACTTTGCCGTTAGCGATAGCCATATCAGTGAGGGCAGTGTCAAATCTTACCTCGCCTCCAAGCTCTATTATCCTGTTTCGGATAGCCGTGACGATATTTCGCAGATTGTCAGTGCCGATATGCGGCTTTGCTTTGGTGAGTATCTCTTTTGGCGCACCGAAATCCACAAAGCGTTCGAGAACGTATCTGCAAAGTGGGTCTTTTATTCGTGTGGTGAGCTTGCCGTCAGAAAAAGTGCCTGCGCCGCCCTCGCCGAACTGCACGTTGCAGTTGGTGTCAAGCTCGCCTGTGAGCCAAAATTTCTGCACCGCCGCAGTGCGCTTTTCCATTGAGCCGCCACGCTCCAAAATTATGGGGCGGTATCCCTGCTCGGCAAGGGCAAGCCCTGCGAACATTCCTGCCGGTCCAAAGCCTGCAATGACAACTCTGCCCTCGGCTTTTTCGGTGGATATGACAGGCTTGTAGACACTGCGCTCAACATATGTGAGGGAAGTGTTTTTCTCACAGAGCTTCTTTTCAAGGTCGGCGCTGTCAAGGGTCACGAAAACCGAGTGGACAAAGTGAATGTCATTGCGCTTTCGTGCGTCAAGAGAGCTTTTGTGTATCTCACAGCCTGCGGCGTGCTTTGCGGCACTGCCCAATTTTTTCAGAGCGGCGGAGATAACTTCCTGCTCTGTTGAATTAAGTGGAGAGTTTATTTGATTTACTATTATTGGCATATATCCTCCTGCGTTTTTACCGAAAAATCGGGACGAATAAAATCGTCCCGATAAAATTCTATTGGTCTGAAACAACTATCTGTATCTCGTTCTTGCCGAAGCCCCAAACGTTGTTGTAGGTCGGCGAGTAGATGATAGCTTCACGGGCGTAAGAGCCTGAGTCGATTATGTCGCTGAGGTTTACCTGAGCGTACAAGTCACTGTCCTTAAGCTTGTTTACCACATCTTCAGGGCCGTAAACCTTGACGTTGGTAAGCTTCTTTGTTTCCACCTCTGTGGTCTTGCCTGACGGCTTGCCCGTCGTGATGATATGGTCTGAAGTTATTGTGAACTCTTTTGAGGTGTAGCCCTCTGAGTCAAAGGACACACGAACGTCCTCGTCACCATTCATGTTGATCTCACCTGAGTTGAGCGGTATCTTGAAGCTGAACACCTTTGCAAGGTTGATGTCCGAAAGGTTTATTGAGCCGACTGTAAGCGTCTCCGTATCGGAATCGTCAAGGTT
>CALEJX010000084.1 GCA_937898375.1 uncultured Ruminococcus sp. | reverse complement strand
GCCCGTCTTCATCGGTGTCAACCTTAAGCGGATCAGTCCCGTAAGTGTTGATCTCATCTCCGTCTTTAAGACCGTCGCCGTCGGTATCCTCATTGTAAGGCTCTGTGCCCTGCTCGTACTCCTGAAGATTTGTCAAACCGTCTTCATCAAAATCCTCATCGCAGTCAAGTACACCGTTATCATCAGTATCGGGTTTTGTGGGATCTGTTCCAAGAGTTAATGCCTCATACCCGTCGGGAAGATTATCTCCGTCCGTATCGGGATTGTAAGGATCTGAGCCTACTTCCTTTTCGATAAGGTTAGGCAGACCGTCATCGTCCGTATCGGCAAGATACTGCCAGTCATCAAATGTCCAACTAAGTTCTTCGGATTCTGTACCGACAAGCTCTGCCCACGAGCTGCTGTAGTTGATATTCGCTCCGTATCCGTCGATAACAACATTCTGAGCAATGATAAGTCCGTTCATATTGAAGTTGTCGCAGTCTATGGTAACAGTTCCAAATGGAGCATAGATCAGTCCGTTTACCGAAGCCTGACTGTTTGAGATGTCAATATCACCGAATTTTGAATAGATAACCGTGTTGTTGCCGTTGAGATTTCCGCCGGAAATATCAACGTCTGAAACTGCTCCTACAGCGTTATTCAGGCTGATATTGCCGTCCAGATTCAGTTGGCCCGTAACGTAGACAGAATTATTTATATTAACATTCATATCGGAATATGTGTAGTCTTCGTTGTATGTATCGCAGTTTTCGGTAAAATATTTGTCTGTCAGCTTGGTATGAATGAGTATCATATCCCTACTTACGTCAAATACGTCTTCGTTTCCTTTTTCCCCTGTATTATCTTCTTCAATATCATCGTGATCCGTAACAGTGCCGTTGATATTGGGATACTGAGCGGTTGTCGAAAACATGCCGTTTGTATATGCATTGCCGTTTAAAGTAAAGCTGTCGGTGTTTACGCTAATGCCGGCAGCTTCGTCGGCAGCAAAAATCGCATAAGGATACTTTGCTGTTTCTTCCGCTGCCGCAGGCATGACCGCAGCTAGGCTTGCGGTCATAGCTAAAGCCAGTGCTCCTGACAGCGTTCGCTTTAGCCGTGACTTTGTTTTTGGTTTGAACATATTTACTACCTCCATAATTATTTATTCTTGTTAGTTTACTAACTCCATAAAAATACTACAAAATCATGCTGTTCTCAACAAATTTCTTGTAAACACCCCCTTTTTCCTTGTAAAGGCACAAAAACGAGATCAGATTACTAAAATCCGACCTCGTTTTCACATTTCATAAAATGTTTTCATTGATACCAATATATACATCATAAATATTGTTTTTAATATCCTGAACAATGAAGTACGGAGGGGTAGCGGGCAAAAAAGACTGGTCTTGAATATACTTCTTAAGCTCCTCCACTTTGTTTTGAATACTGTCGAAAGAACCGTAATGTCTTGTCCTTATAGCATTTACAAGTTTAAACTCTGGTTTGTAGCGGTAGTGTTTGTTACTTGAAAATT